>JAGGRV010000461.1 GCA_021159445.1 Deltaproteobacteria bacterium
ACTTGAAGTACAGGGAGTACGTCTGCGTACCCTCCGCCTCGCATCTGCAGCACCATGTAAACGCTTACAGTTCGGTGAGTTGCCGTAAAACTGGCGTTGTAATCCCGTGAACGGTTACAATGTTTTTAAATTCGGGAGAGTGTATATGAGTGATCAGGAACTTCATCTATTAGAAGATAAAGTCGATAGTCTATTAAGATATTGTGAACAGTTGGTGTCTGAGCGGGATAATTTTCGCAGGCAGACACAGGAACAGGCTTCACAGCTAAAGGACCTTGAAGATAAATTGGCCCGGTTTGAGGAAGAGAGGGAAAATGTTCGTCTTCGGGTTTCAGACCTGTTGGGTAAAATCGACCAGGTTGGTACGTTTTCAAAAGGAGCTGAGGATATTGATACAGCACGTCAAACTGATATGCCCTTAGGCGCCTAGACAAATTGGAAACGACACAAATAAAATTTAATTTTTTTGGTCAGGTGTATGAACTGAAGGCCGATGATCCGGAGGTTGATGTCAAGGAAGTCGTAGAATACGTTGAAGCGAAGGTTAGAGAACAGGAGACCTCAAACAAGGGCTTGGCCCCTCACAAGATGGTGGTTTTAGCCGTGCTTAATGTAGGTAAAGACTATATATTGGCCAGGCATCAATTGAGGGAATTAAAAGAGACGGTCGTTAGCAAAACAAGTCGATTAGTCGCCAAAATTGATTCCGCAATGGATTAAGGAAATTGGAAGAAAAATCCAGCGCGTTCTTTGTTATATTATTATTTCCCGTTTCCTAATTTGGCAGATCGTGGTATTATAATAAAATAGGTAACTACTTACGTAGTTAGGCTGAAGCTGTTTAGACTGAAGGCTGAGGGGGTCAAAAGAACACGATTGCCGTACTTTGGCGGAAATATCTGATTTTTGCACCAAACACGGTTTTAAAATGCGTTTTTTCCTAACAGTCTTCAGCCTTCAGTCTTCAGCCTATCCACCTGAATAGTTACTAAAATAGAAGAATTAACTTGGTTTGTTTCCCCTGCTGTGTTTGTGATTGGCAGAGTTTGTTGAGCCAACTCTCTTTACAAGGGGGTCTCCTCTTCGCATAGGGATGGAAGGAGAGAAATCTCTTTCCCAAATAGCGGATGAGACGCCCACCTGGTTTGCCAGGTTCAATAGATTTTGTCGACACGGCATAAGTGGGGGATTATATGGGCTATAACCCCGTTCGGGTTCATATATATAAAACGGATATGGTAATAGGTTGCACATCCATGTGATGTGTCTATGGTAATTTGAACAACGGTCAGACCTGACTGTATGGTTAAAGGATGCCATACAATGTCTTTGGAAATCCGGCCGGTTTGCAATAATAGCTGGACTATTTTAACGAGGGTTTTTTTAGCGAACAAAATCCTCTTAAGCAAAAACCTGAAAAAAACGAAATAGACCGTCTTTATTCGGGACTTGGGAAAAGGCTTTGGACTGATTCAGAAGATGGATGTTTTATACCTAACTGGCCTTTAATAGTCACAGCATATTTTTTGGGTCGATCCAGGCCCTGATTTCAACCGCTTGCCAAAATCCGTATGTAACCGTCATCAGACGCTCCACAAGGGAGTCGAGATGGGGTGTGGCCATCCTATATGGAAGGGAGGTGCCACCCATCATGGAATTTTTATACCTTTTACTTTCAACCATTTTGGGCCTGTGTGTTGGTTTAGCTGCAGGCATATGGCTTACCAAACGCAGGACTGTTGACACAGTTGATTCAATAAAAGAGGAAGTTGAGCGTTTAAAGAAAGATGCCTTTGCAGAGGCAGAGAGGCTACTTAAGGAAGCCAGGATCCAGGGACAGGAGGAAACATTTCAATTAAAAAAAGGGGCCGAGAACCAGATAAAGGAGTGGAAGCTCGAACTGCACAGTCAAGAAGGGCGTCTACAGCAAAAAGAGCAGCAGGTAAATCGCAAATATGAGTTGGTTGACCACAAGGAAATTGAGGTCCTTGAGAAGGAAAAAGCATTGCAGCAGTTAGAGCATACCCTCGAGAAAAAGGGAAAAGAGATAAAAGACTTGGTAAATAAACAGAGGAGCCAGCTTGAAAAGATATCAGGTATGTCGGTTCGGGAGGCCAAGGACTGTCTGCTCGAGACATTAGAGGCAGATGTTAGACAGGACGCGTCCAAACTGATTAAAAAGATAGAGACAGAGACCAACGATACTGCGGAGAAAAGGTCCAAGGAGATAATATCACTGGCCATAGCCAGGTATGCAGGTGAATATATAGCTGAAAGGACTGTTTCAGTGGTACACTTGCCTAGTGACGAGATGAAGGGGCGTATAATAGGCCGGGAGGGTAGAAATATCCGGGCTATAGAAGCAGCTACCGGCATAGATCTCATCATTGATGATACTCCTGAAGCTGTTCTTTTGTCCGGTTTCAATCCAGTGCGTAGAGAAGTGGCCAGGATTGCCCTTGAGAGGCTGGTTGCTGATGGCAGAATTCACCCAGCCCGCATTGAAGAGGTGGTAAAAAAAGTAGAAAAAGAAATAGACAATACTATCCGTGAGATGGGAGAACAGGCTGCTTTTGATATTGGAGCCTATGGAATTCATGCTGAACTAATAAAGCTTTTGGGCAAACTTCGTTTTCGTACCAGCTATGCCCAGAATGTATTGCAGCATTCTATCGAAGTCGCTTTTCTTTGTGGGATAATGGCTTCTGAGTTGGGAGTCAACGTAAAGAAGGCAAAACGGGCCGGACTGCTTCATGACATTGGGAAGGCTGTGGACCATGAAGTAGAAGGACCGCATGCCATTATAGGTGCCGATCTGGCTAAAAAGTATGGTGAGTCTCAGGATATCGTACATGCCATTGCAGCACATCACGAAGATGTGAAGCCAGATACAGTAATGGCGGTCCTTGTACAGGCTGCGGATGCCCTTTCGGGAGCAAGGCCCGGGGCCAGGCGGGAAATGCTTGAGAGCTATGTGCGGCGCCTGGAAGATTTGGAGGGTATTGCCAAATCATTTGCAGGGGTCCAGAAGTCCTATGCCATCCAGGCAGGGCGTGAAATACGCATAGTTGTTCTCAGTGACAAGGTATCTGATGCAGAAACTCCGCTTCTATGCCGGGAGGTGGCAAAAAAGATAGAGAGTGAATTGAGTTATCCCGGTCAAATCAAGGTGACAGTGATACGGGAGACAAGGGCCGTGGAATATGCGAAATAGGTGTGCATAGCATGGAGCAGGATCTGAAAAAGGCCATGGAACTCATTCATAGGGGGGCTGTGGAGGTTCTCGATGAGAATGAGCTGGAGGGTAAACTAAAGAGAGCCATTAAGACCGGCATACCCTTAAGGATCAAGGCTGGTTTTGATCCAACCGCTCCCGATTTACACCTGGGACATACAGTACTTATACAGAAGATGAAGCACTTCCAGGATCTTGGCCACCGTGTGATGTTCCTCATAGGAGATTTTACCGGTTTGATAGGAGATCCATCCGGAAAGTCCGATACAAGGCCTCCCCTCACTCCTCAGCAGGTACAGGAGAATGCCAGGACATATAAAGAGCAGATCTTTAAGATCCTGGATCCGGAAAAGACTGAGATTGTCTTTAATAGTGTGTGGATGCAGGAGATAAAGTCCATAGAAATGATTCGTCTGTGTGCCAAGCATACTGTGGCCAGGATGCTGGAGAGGGATGATTTTAAGAAGCGCTTTCAGGCCCAAAAATCCATAGGAATACATGAATTTATCTATCCCTTGATCCAGGGCTATGACTCTGTAGCTATAAAGGCAGACATTGAGCTTGGGGGCACTGATCAGACTTTTAACCTGTTGGTAGGGCGACACATACAAAAAGAGTACGGTCAGGAACCCCAGGTTGTAATAACCACGCCGCTTCTTGAAGGGCTGGATGGGGTCCAGAAGATGAGCAAGTCTTTGGGCAATTATATTGGGATTACCGAACCGCCTCGGGATATGTTTGGAAAGCTTATGTCCGTTTCAGATGATTTGATGTTCAGGTACTTCGAATTGCTGAGCAGTCTTGATTTGGATGAGATAAAAGGGCTTAAGGGCGGGATTGCCGAAGGTCGTCTTCACCCTAAGGATGTGAAGGCACGGCTTGCACAGGAGCTGGCGGAAAGATTTTATGGCGCTCGGGCCGCAGAGGCTGCAAAAGCAGATTTTGAGGCCCAGTTCAGCAGGGGAGAGGTCCCTGATGACATCCCGGAGTTCAAGCTATCTCCAGACGAAAAGACAATCTATCTTCCCAAAGTTCTCAAAGAGGCTGGTCTTGTGGCAAGTACGTCTGAGGCCAGGCGACTTATCAAACAAGGTGCGGTCAGCATTGATGGCAACAAGGTGCAGCCTGAGGAAATTGAGGTCCAGTCGCCCCAAACGGTCCTGAAAGTGGGTAAGAGAAGATTCTTGCGGGTAAAGGCTAATCGCTCTATTTAGGTTACATGAGGAGGCCAAATGCACTATCATCACCTGTCAAATAGTTATTTCCAAAAGGCCCAGGAGCTGATTCCGGGCGGAGTAAACAGCCCTGTACGCGCATGCAAGTCAGTGGGCTGCGATCCCGTATTTGTAGAGAAGGGAGATGGTTGCCGCTTATACGACGTAGATGGAAACCAGTATATCGACTATGTCTGCTCCTGGGGTCCGATGATTATCGGGCATGCACACCCTGAGGTTAAGGCGGCAGTCGCAGAGGCCCTGGAATCCGGTACCAGTTTTGGAGTGCCGACCTGGCGTGAAGTGGCTCTGGCACAGAAAATAGTTGAGCTTGTGCCGTCCATTGAGCAAGTGAGGCTGGTAAACTCAGGCACAGAGGCCACCATGAGCGCTATCCGTCTGGCCAGGGGATATACAGACCGAAAGAAGATATTGAAATTTGATGGCTGTTATCACGGACACGCGGACTCCTTTCTGGTAAAAGCCGGCTCCGGGGTGGCGACCCTTGGTATCCCGGGAAGTCCGGGAGTACCTGAGGAGGTTGTATCCAATACACTGGCTGCACCTTTTAATGATTTAAAGGCCCTCAAGACTGTCCTGGACAGAGAGGGGGATGAAATAGCAGCGATTGTTGTGGAACCAGTCCCTGCCAATATGGGCGTGGTTCCACCAAGAGAGGATTTTCTCCCTAAACTGAGGGAGTGGACCGAGGAAAAGGGCATAGTACTCATATTTGACGAGGTGATCACTGGTTTCAGGCTGGCTCCGGGTGGGGCACAGGAGTATTTCCAGGTGATGCCGGATCTTACCTGTCTTGGAAAAATAATTGGTGGGGGATTGCCGGTAGGGGCCTATGGCGGCAAACAGGAGATTATGGAAAAGATAGCTCCTGTGGGTCCTGTGTATCAGGCGGGGACCTTGTCCGGGAATCCACTTGCCACTGCGGCCGGCCTTGCAACCCTTGAGGTGGTGAGCCGTCCGGGATTCTATGACGTCCTGGAAGAAAGGGCAGAGGCCTTGGGGAACGGGCTTGTTGAGATTGCCGGGAGGCATGGGGTAACCTGCTGTCTGCAGCGTAAGGGGTCCATGATGACGACTTTCTTTGGCCAAAGGGGTCCTGTCGTTGATTTTGAGGCTGCCCTTAAGTCCGATACCGATCTTTATGCCCGCTTTTTTAGGCATATGCTGGAGGAGGGGGTTTATCTGGCTCCATCCCAATTTGAGGCAGGCTTTGTCTCCATGGCCCATGGATGGGATGTGATTGAAGAGACCCTCAGGGATGCTGAATCCGCATTCAAGAATCTTGGTTAGGGGGTAATTATTCAATCCTTGTCTGAAGGAGTGTGAACAGTTAGCTTAAAAGAAAAATCAAGGGCCGGTTTGATACAAATGGATTGACAGTTGTGTTTTCCTATGCTAATTGATAATCTAATTCTCCAGGAAGGCTTTTTGGAGAGTTTTTTAATGATATAAAAATGAATGAGGCCCCGTTCAGTTTGGTTAATGGAGTGGCCTGTCGGCAAACAAGTTATGGTGATACATGGGCACTATAAAAAAGGAACTGGCATCGCAGTTTCGCAGTCTCAGTGTTGCCAGTGCTGTTGCCATGTCAGTGGTTTTTTCGATCTTTGCCGGCGTGATTACGGGGTATTATCTGGATGCCTGGCTATTTGACGGGCAGAGTCATTGGCTTACCATTATCTGTCTTTTTTTGGGGATTGCCGGGGCGGTTAAAAATTTTATTATTTTGACCAAGCGTTTTAGCGAGGAACCCAAGGAGAAAAAGGGGAAAGACCAGCCGGAGGCACATGTTTCAGGTCGCCAAGATAATGTTTAAGGCAGTAATTAGCGGACATATAGACGAACATTTCATAAAGTACTATAAGTGTGCTAACTGGGTTCTTTTGGTTCTGATGGCGGTTGTGGCCAATGTGGTATCTTCTCTTGATATGGTTACCGGTATCCTGGTCGGAGGGTTTGTAGCCAATCTAAATTGTATGGGGCTTGAGCGCGATTGCAAGCGCATGGTGCGCTGGCATACCATGATTGTTTATTACGGAGGGTTTGCTGTCAGATTGGGGCTTATTACCCTGGCGGTGACAGCGGCCTTTTTAATATTTCCCAAATTAGTTTCACCCATAGGGTTTTTTATAGGCCTTTCGGTTGTGGTGATTAACTTTTATATCTTATTATTGGCTATGGTGATTCAAAGAGTTCGTTTTAAGGAGGCTGTCTAGCCATGGAACACCCGTTACTATTTTTGAGTATTTTATTGGATGCCATCGGGCTGCCTGCCCATGGGGGAGAGGGCGTACTTGCAAAGGTCCTTGCCCCGCACATGCAGTATAGCTATCTTGCCATGATTCTTTGTATTGTCCTGGCCAAGGCAGCTACAAGCAGAATGGAGATGATTCCTACCGGTATGCAGAACGTCATGGAAATGTTTGTGGGAGGTCTTGATGACTTTCTCTACGAGCAGACCCACGATAGAAAAAAGGCCATGATCATCTTTCCGATGATTGCCACATTTGCCTATCTGATAATTCTCTCCAACTACATGGGGTTGATCCCGGGCTTTATGTCCCCTACTGCCAACCTCAACGTGACACTGGGTCTCACTGCTGTCTCAATATTTACATACCATGCCTTAGGGTTCAGGTTTCATGGAATAGGGTATCTCAAGCACTTCATGGGTCCTGTTCCAGCCATGGCCCCTATCATGATACCCATAGAGATTTTCAGTCACATCGGTCGTATCCTTTCGCTTTCCATACGACTCTTTGGGAACATGGTATCCAAAGAGATTCTCCTAGGTTTGCTGTTTATGCTGGCCGGGCCTTATCTGGCACCGTTGCCGATCATGATCTTGGGTTGCCTGGTGTGTCTGATTCAGACGTTTATTTTCATGATGCTTTCCATTGTGTACTCAGTGGAGGCCATGGCGGAAGGACATTAATAACTTAGCGAAGAAGGCCAAATTAAACATATTTTATTTCACACAGGAGGGAATGACGTGAAAAAAGTTTCTCTGGTTTCTGTTTTGTCGGTGTTAATGGTTTTGGGTTTTGTCGGTCTGGCATTGGCTGCTGATGGTGACGTCGAAAAAGGTGGCCACATGGGCTTCCTTATGGCTGCCTCGGTCCTGGCTGCCGGTCTTGCCGTCGGTATCGCTGCATCCGGATGCGGTGTTGGTATGGGTCATTGCGCCAAAGGTTGCCTTGATGCGACCGCACGCAACCCCGAGCTTGCCGGTAAATTCACTGTTACTATGTTCATCGGTCTGGCCCTGATTGAGTCATTGACAATTTACGCATTGGTCATAGCCTTGATCGCTCTTTATGCCAACCCAATGCTGCCTGCTCTCACAAAAATCTTCGGACTATAAATAGCCCAAGAAGGTATAACTGAGAAAGAGTTTAAAGGGCTGCAGAATATTTATCCTGCAGCCCTATTTTTTTGCTGTGACCGGTGGACCTTCAGCTACGATGTTTCCTCCGTCCGGTCCCCCTCCCGGTCCCAGTTCTATTATCCAGTCTGCAAGATTCAGTATCTCCGGCTGGTTTTCGATGAGTATGACCGAGTGGCCCTGCTCAAGAAGTTCCTCAAGAACCGGAATAAATCTTTCCAAGTCCCTTTGGTGGAGACCACGGGATGGCTCATCCATGATGTAGATCGTGGGGTCATGGGCCTGTTTCGCGAGTTCCTTGGCGAGCTTGAGTCGCTGGGCCTCACCACCTGAGAGTGTGCAGGCAGGTTGTCCAAGTCTAAGATATCCAAGCCCGATCCTTTCAATTACCTCCAGAGGGCATCTTATCCTGGGTATCCTGGCAAAGAAATCCGCCGCATCCTTTACTGTCATATCCAGGACTTCTGCCATGTTCAGCCCCTTATACCTTATTCCCAGGGCCTCTCTGTTGTAGCGTATACCTCTGCAGAGGTCACAGGTTATCTTAATTGAAGGGAGATACTGCAGGTCCAGATCAATAAAGCCCTGGCCTTTGCACCTTTCACATCTGCCGCCCTTGCGGGTAAGACTGAAGTAGCCGGCCTTATAACCCCTGCTCCTGGCCTCTGGAATCCTGGAGAACAGACCTCTCATGTGGGTAAAAATACCCATATACGTTGCAGGCATTGAGAATCGGGCCTTTACAAGTGGTGCCTGGTCTACCAGGATGGTCTCAGGTATGGTGGACAACCCACCCTTCAGGATCAGTTTTGTCTTTTCAGAAGATCCGTCTCTAGGGTTACTGCGGATCGCATGATATAATTCGTCAGTCACCAGGGTACTTTTGCCGGATCCGGAAACACCTGTTACACAGATCAGGCAGCCAAGAGGGAAGGCCACTGTAATGTCTTTGAGGTTATTTTTCTGTGCGTTGCAGAGGATTACCTGACCATGGTTTTTTCTCCTATGAGCATGCCTTTTGAGACGTCTATTTCCTTGGAGATACGGTCCTGTAACGCTGTCTTGGTCTTTTGCCATATCCTCGGCTGTGCCGGAGAAAACCAGGCGTCCTCCTTCATCTGCTGCTCCGGGACCCAGCTCAATTACGTGGTCTGCCTTTCGAATGATGTCAAGGTCATGTTCCACTACTATTATTGTATTGCCCTGATCTTTTAAATGGATGAGGTTCTGCCATAGGGCTTGCTGTTCGCACGGGTGAAGACCTATTGTGGGCTCATCCAGTATGTACAGAATCCCGGTCAGGTCCCGGCCAAGCTGGGCACCCAGACGAAGTCTCTGGATTTCTCCGCCTGACAGGGTTGTTGTCGGTCGATCAAGTTCGAGGTAACCAAGACCCATTTCTTCTAAGGGTTTGAGCCTGGAGGAAATGGCCTCGATAATGCGGATTCCGGCCTGGATGTTTTTAATTCCATGGAATTTTTTTGAAAATTCCATGGACAAGGAAAGTAGCCATAGGTAGGTCTTGTGTACAGACCATGTCATGAGATCGGGAAAGGCCCTGTCTTCTATGCGGACATTTCGGGCAAATGGGTTTAACCCGGTCCCTCTGCATTTCCTGCAAGGTTGGGCCGATTTATTTTTGCCCTTGCCATTGCAGGAGATGCACATCCCATCCGGGTGGCTGGATGAAAATATCCTGGGGCTGAGAGCGGGAAAAGACTCCTGGCATTCAGGGCAGGTCATCTTCTCGCTGAATGTAAGTATCTCAGGCCTTTCCCTTTTTTTTACGGGTAGAATCTCTATCACCACGGAACCGTCTCCCTGACTCAGGGCCAGGGTAAGAGAATCCGCAAGGCGTGAAAGTATCCCTGGTTTCACTATCAGGCGATCCACTACCAGTTCCAGGGACTTGGGTTTCTTTTCCAATGTTACCGGGGCATCCAGGGTAAATGGCTTTTTGTCTATTCTTACCCTGAGAAAGCCATCCTTTTTCAAATAGTTCAGTATTTCGTCCTGGGGTATCAGATCCATCCTTTGAGTCAGTGGCGCCATCAAGATCAATTTTGTACCCTCCGGGAAATCCAGAATTTTGTCAGCCATCTGATCTACACTAAGGGCACTGATCTCTATTTGGCACTTTGGGCAATACGGCCGGCCACATGTGGCAAAAAACAGGCGCATGAAGTCTGCTATGCCGGTGAGTGTAGCCACGCTGGACCTGGGACTGCGCACAAAGGGCTTCTGCTCAAGAGCAATGGGGGGAGGGAGGCCTTTTATTGCATCCACCAAAGGCCTGTCCCATAGGTCAACAATACGTTTTACCGCCATTCCCAGAGATTCAAGATAGCGATATTGACCCTCGGCAAAAAGCACATCCAGGGCCAGTGTTGATTTGCCGGAGCCTGATGGACCGGTCAAGACCGTGATTTTTCCCAGCGGTATCGAAAGGTCAAAGCCTTTCAGGTTATGTTGACGGACATTGATGATGTCTATTGTTTGATTTGTCATGCGTTATGAGTTATCTATGGAGGCTCACGTTATAGCTCGTCTTATAACAAGCAAGGATACAGAATGTTTGGAAGCGGAAAGGGCACTGGTGGCCCTCCCGGACTTCAAATCCGGTGCACCGGGTGAAGAGCTCGGTGGGTGGGTTCGATTCCCATGCGCTTCCGCCACTTGATTTCAAAGGGTTATGGATTTATCTTTTACGTCCTCTTCGACAATTTCTATGGGTTGCAAGGGGGACAACCTCCTTTAAAACCACAAGGCGCAAAGGACACAAAGAAAAGTTTTTTTGAGAAATGAAACATAGTGCTCTTCCTGTTTTTGTGGTTATTCAATCAAAGTTTATACAACAATTATTCTGGATTTATACAACATTGTATATCTTAAACAACTTCTCACGGATTTATGTCATTCAATCAAGCCATTCAATCTTGAATGAGAGCATTTCTTGCATTGAATGAATTGATTGAATGATTTTAATCGCCAAGAGTCTTTTTCAGCCTATATCGGGTCTTTTGCTTGCTCGGACCGTATGATTCCAAAAAAAATAAGCTTGCGAGCAGACTGGAAACCGTGCTCACGGCTGATCGGCTGTTTCCCAGGAGTAGCAATTCTCGGCATTCGCTGTTATCCCAACCAGTTATACTTTGTCCATATGGCATCCTTCATATATAGTTTTTCAGATAATTAATTTCAAAATTAATTACGCTGGGAAAAGTCCCTTTTGAGCCACCATTCAGGAATAGCTATATAAGTTTCGTATACGTAACTTATATATTACGAATGGGTGCGTTATGATATTGAGTCAACGCCGACTTTTTACAGTGTAATCAATGTTGATTTACTACGCAATTCCAGCTTCTGCTCTTAATTGCTTCATAACACATATTATCTTAGATGCGTCACAAAGATACTTATTGAATGCTGTGATTACTGCAGACCTAACCCAACTTCGTGCTTTTTTTCGACTTTATGGGTTAAATGCTATCATTATTGAATAGTGATCCCTTATATTTCAATAGGTTACGTTGTC
>JAGGRV010000308.1 GCA_021159445.1 Deltaproteobacteria bacterium
GTGTGGCCTGCTATCCGGTTGTTGAAGAACTGGTAGAAGAACTGCAAGAACAAAAGATTGTTTATGGGCTTTAATAAGTTTAAATTTATCTTTGTTTGTTAAACTTAATAACCCATTGTTCTGTATGTAGCCTTTAAAGTTATTATAATGTTCTTTTCCTGCTATTCTTTCAATTATACTTATTCCTATTTTGACCAATTTAGGTGTTTTATTATCAAAATTATAATCAACAACAAGTATAAAGCCGTCTTTTTTTATAAGCCTATGCGCTTCATTTATAAAACTTTTTTGAGTACTTCTATCTTTTTCGTGTAACGCAAAACTAATAATTGCAATGTCAAATGATTCATTTTCAAAATTTATTTTTGTTGCATCTTAATTATAAATTTTTATCCGATAATTATTTTTTCTTGCTATCTCTAACATTGGGTTGGATATATCGAGACAATGAAGGTCTTTAAATCCGTTTCTTGATAGTAATTTAAGCTGATTACCAGTGCCACAACATAAGTCCAAAATTGATTTTCCTTTGTATTTCAAAAGCATTTTCATTACCGCAATTCTTATTGGCTTAAGAACTAAGTAAAGAACAGGATCATATATTTTTGCTATGAAATCATACTCACTTTTCATTTTGTGTAAAATTCATCATAACGCTAACCATCACCAGTAGGAAGAGTAAACGTACCAGAGTAAAAATAGCAATTAGACATTAAACTTGAGAAAAGCTAAAAATGTTGCGACCCTGCCCGTCTGAGTACATGGTGTTGTTGGCGGGTTAATAGATGCAGGCATCTAATATCGATAGCACGGATGCCAGCAGCGGTGTCATTGCGAGGAGCGAAGCGACGAAGCAATCTCAAGGCTCACAAACTACGTCACGAGATTGCTTCGCTAACGCTCGCATAATGACGGAAAATAGCAACTTATTTTGAAGAACTTGCTTTTATGGCTCGAGGGTCAAACCATTCAAAGGGGTCCTCTTGTTGTTCACCATGCCTTATTTCAAAGTATATGCCCTCCTGGACCCATGGACCTCCACCAGTCAGACCTATAATTTCCCCCTCTGTAACCTTCTGTCCAACGGTCTTAAAGAACTGTGCCCCCTGACTTACAAGACTGAAATATTCGTTTCCGTGATCGATTATCAAGACCCTTCCATAACCGGGTATGATATTATTGTATTCAACTGTGCCGTCAAAAATTGCTCTGATTTCACTACCCATGGGTGTTGAAAAAATTACACCAGGGCATTCCCTATCATTCCTCCAGCCATTAGCACCGGTCCTGGATAGCCGTCCTACTACAGGTGGGCTTAACTTGCCTTTCTGTAACCTAAAGTCGTACATGTCTGGTGAAACGGGACCTGAAATAAGGCCCCTGGCACTTTTGCTGCCAAGACGTTTTATAATATTCTGAAGCGATCTCTCAGCAAATTCAAGCTCTTTCAACATCACCTCATACAGCTTTCCCTGTTGGCTAAATTCGTCCAAAAAGGCCTGTTTTTCCTGTTTCCGCTCTTTAAAAAGCAGAGCCTGAGTTTCAATCTCATCAGCAGCCGTTTTAAGAGCTTCTCTTTGTCGTTCCAGTTTGGTTTCATCCTCAGCAAGTTTCTTGATACGTAATTTGTAAAGGCGTCTCTGCTCTCTGTCGCAATCCAGTATAAGCCTGAAATAGGTCTCTCTTGACAAAAGTTCCGGCAGGGTCTCTGCAGCAAATAATATGTTCAAACTTCCCAGCTCGCCCATTTCTCTGAGTGCCCTAAGTCTACGCTCTACCTGGAATTTTAGTGCCTGAAGGGCCTGTTTCTGGCTGACACAATCTTTTTGGATTTCAATAAGTGCAAGCTCTTTTATTGTCCACTCTTGTCGAGTTTTTTGAAGAATTTCCCACTGCTGAGCTATTTTTTCATCTAGTTCTGTTAATTCTATGAGTAGTGAGCGTTTACTCGATTCTATGCCAGATGCTCTTTCTCGATAAATTGCTATCTCTTTTTGAAGGGACTTGAGCCTTTGCTGTTGGACTTCAAGTTCTTTTTTGACTAGATCCTCTTCGCCAAATGCGTAAGCGTGTATTAATAATATTATTAGAGCAACAAACCACAGCCCGTTTCGCTTTATCACAAGCGCAAAAACCTCCTCATGGCCAAGGCAGTACCTATCACACAGAGCAATACGCTGCTTGCTATTATAGCGGCGGTGTAATGCCAAGGAATAAAGCAGATACTCACACCCCTGAGCAACTCGGACTTGGCTTCAAATCCTTGCAAATACCTGTAACTCGCAAAAACGATTCCTAACGCAAGGCTTGAGCCCAGAAGGCCCTGCAAAAAGGCCTCAACAAGGAAAGGGCCTTGTATAAACATATTTGTTGCTCCAACGAGGCGCATTATCTTCAATTCTTCTTGTCTGGCATAAACAGTGAGCTTTATGGTGTTTGTGACAACGAAAGCAGCGGTGAATAATAGAAGGATTCCGGTTATTACCACAATAGTTCTAACAAGACCTGAAAAAACATATAGTCTGTCTATCCACTCCTGCCCAAACTGGACCTTGGACACTTCAGGCCACTTGTCTATTTCTCCAGCCAGTTGCTTAATTCTCTTCAACTGGAACACAGCCCTGTTGATCTGGATTTCAAAAGAAGGTGGCAGGAACTGGGGATCAACTCCTTCAAGCACATCTTTTTCGTCCTTTAGAAAATGCTCTAGCCTCCCAAAGGCTTCTTCTGAAGATATGTATGTTACTTTCTCCACTTCCGACAGTCCTGTGAGCTTCTGATAGAGAGATGGAATCCGGTCTTTTGGTGTATCTTCAGTAAGGAAGATCGTCAGGCCAAGCTCTGTACCAAATCTATCAACAAAGTGCTGGAGGTTAAAATAGAGCAAGGTAAAAAAGGCAAAAATCAGGATGGAAAGGCTGACCACCATTGTAGTTATAACCTGTGCACAAAAATTTTGTCTAAGGTCAGAAAATGCCCTACGGCAAAGGATAGCCAAAGTCATTATTAGATCCTGATTACACTGCAAAAAGCCCGAAACATGATTCCGCTCAAAGACCCCGAGATGCATCCTTTTATAGACAATGCTGAATTGTGAATGCTGAATGGTGAATGGTGAATTGTGGAAGAAGATTTAAAAAACATATACCTTTACTTTAATACAACATTCAAAATTCAAAATTCAAAATTTATCGTGCGCCGCAGATTGGGTTTTTTCAGCAGAATCATATCCTGATTTTTCCGTCAAGGAGTCTCAGCACTCTGCGATGGGTATTTTCAAAGAGTCTTTCATCGTGGGTTGCAAAAATAATAGTTGCCCCTCTGGCATTCAGTTCTTCCATAAGCATCATTACTTCTTCAGTCCTTTGCAGGTCCAGATTTCCTGTAGGTTCGTCAGCAAGAATTATGGAAGGTCTATTTACCACAGCTCTGGCAATAGCTACACGCTGTTGTTCACCTCCTGATAGCCTCAACGGATAGTGACTCATTTTCCCTGTAAGCCCGACCCCTTCCAATACTTGCATTACTCGTTGTTCTGCCTGCTTTTTTCCCAAACCAATCACTTCCAGACTCAGGGCAACATTATCAAATATGGTGCGATTTGAAAGAAGCTTGAAGTCTTGAAAAATTACACCGATTTTTCTCCGCAGGTATGGCACTTGGGCATTTGAAAGAGATGAGAGTATCACACCGTCCACCCAGATCTCTCCCGATGTAGGCCGTTCAGCACAAAAAAGGATGCGTAGCATAGTGCTTTTCCCTACACCGCTGGGACCGGTCAGAAAAACGAATTCACCCTTTTCGATCTCCAAATCAATGCCGGAAAAGATAATGTTGTCCGGAGAATATTTTTTAAAAACATCTTTAAGTCGAATAATAGATGATTCAAGAGAGATCATGGTAAAATATGGTAAATAAGTTGCATGAAATACATTCTGTCAGAATTCTGTTTGGGCTTCTCAATTTTTTCATCGGCCAGATCCATCGGTGCCCCCTTAAAGGGACACAGAAAGTCCCGAAAGTGTATTTTATAGGAAGAACAAAAGATGGAAATTTCTTAAGTGATTCAAAAATATAATATAGCTTCCGAAGAACAGGCGATCAAGGGGTAAATTTCTATTATCAGGCAAGCCTCATTATAAGGGTTTAAGTCTTTCAACACATTAGGCCGATAAAGTAGCCAGATAAATATATTGTGGTGTTTCACTAGGAGGTACACTTGTTACTATGGCCAGGATAGACGCTTTTTTCAAATTGATGCATGAACAAGGGGCATCTGATCTCCATCTAGCATCGGGTTCTCCTCCCATATTTCGCATTAGAGGCGGCCTTCAACGCATAAAATACAAAATACTGGAAAATGATGAATTAAAGGCAATGCTCTATGAAATTGCCCCTGAAAATAAAATCAAGGTATTTGAAGAAACCGGAGATATTGACTTTGGATATGAAATTCCAGGTCTTGCCAGATACAGGTCCAACTTTTTTATGCAGAAAAAC
The DNA here is from genome assembly GCA_021159445.1 of Deltaproteobacteria bacterium. GTDB lineage: Bacteria > Desulfobacterota > Dissulfuribacteria > Dissulfuribacterales > UBA3076 > UBA3076. The sequence continues at coordinate 4,501 of JAGGRV010000308.1, forward strand.
GGCATCGGTGCTGTATTCAGGGAAATCCCAAGTAAGATTTTGAGTGCTGAACAGCTAGGGCTCCCGGATATCATGACAAAACTATCGATGCTTCCCAGGGGTCTAGTCCTGGTTACAGGGCCAACCGGAAGTGGGAAATCTACCACCCTTGCCGCAATTATGGATCATGCCAACCGCAATCGTAAGGATCACATTATTACTGTAGAGGACCCTATTGAGTTTGTTCACGAAAACAAAGGGTGTCTTGTAAATCACAGGGAAGTGGGTTCCCATACCAAATCCTTTAGTGCAGCTCTGAGAGGGGCCCTCCGTGAAGACCCTGACATAATCCTGGTGGGTGAATTAAGAGATCTGGAAACAATTACTCTGGCCATCGAAGCAGCAATGACAGGTCACCTGGTCATGGGCACCCTGCATACCATCAGTGCGGCAAAGACAGTTGACAGGATGATTGAAATTTTTCCAACACACCAACAGCCCCAGGTCCGGGCGACCCTTGCTGATGCCTTGAGGGCTGTGATATCGCAGACAATGTTCAAGCGAATTGATATAAAGGGGAGATGTGTTGCCTTTGAAATCTTGATTGCCACCCCGGCTGTTAGAAATCTTATCCGCGAGGGAAAGACCTATCAGATCCCATCATCCATGCAGACAGGTAAAAAGTTTGGCATGCAGACACTGGACGATGCTATAATGGAATTGATGCAAAAAGGAAGGATACATCCGGACGAGGCCTATAACAAGTGCGTTGACAAGGCGAAGTTTAAACCTTTTGCCAAAAGCGCGCCTTTGGACTTCACAGAGGTTGGCTGAGATGAAACGGGCAGACCTGGATCGAATTCTAACCGGCATGCTTAGTGCCCATCCAAGGATATCTGATTTGAATTTTACAGTCGGTCGGCCATGTCAAGTAGCCGCAGATGGTAAGCTTCATCCTGTTGTTATGGATCTTGCCAGCAGTTACCTGATCCCCTTTCAGACAGAGCAGATCGCTCTGACTTTAATAAATGATGACCGGCGCCTTTTAGCAGACCTGTTTCGTCACGGCTCATGCGACTTTTCCTACGATTTGCCCGATGGTCCGAGGTTTCGTATAAATGTGTTTTCTCAACGAGGGGTCTATAGCATTGTAATGCGCAAGCTGGAGAGCAAGATCCCTACTATTGAGGGTCTTAACTTGCCGGATTGCTTCACAGCAATGGCCAGAGAAAAAAATGGGATAATATTCTTTACCGGTGCCACAGGTACCGGTAAGACCACGTCTCTTGCCGCCATTTTGGATGAGATTAACAGGACAGAACAACTCCATGTTATTACCCTGGAGGATCCTATTGAATTTGTCCATCCCCACAAAAAGGCCACTTTTAACCAGAGAGAACTTGGCAAAGATATTGATGCCTTTGCCAGCGGATTGAGAGCGGCCCTGCGCCAGGCACCCCACGTAATACTGGTTGGAGAAATTCGTGACAGAGAGACAATGGATGTGGCCCTCAACGCTGCAGAGACAGGTCATCTTGTATTCAGCACTCTTCACACGGTAAGCGCTGGCAACACAATCAATCGTATTTTAGGGATGTACACAACAGAAGAGGAACAACAGGTCAGGTCCCGCCTGGCGGATTCGTTACGCTGGGTGGTGGGGCAAAGATTGTTGCCTAAAATAAAGGGAGGGAGGATAGCCATTTTTGAGATCATGCAGACTAACATCCGTGTCAAGTCCTCTATCATAAATGGAGAAAGCGAAGGAAAGACATTTTACGAGATCATAGAAAGTGGTCAGGCGTATAATATGCAGACCTTTGACCATCATATTATTCAATTCTTCGAACAAGGCCTTATCGACGAGGATACATCTTTGGCATATGCCAGCAGTCGTGCAAGCGTGCGCCAGGGTATTGATCGGATCAAGAGCAGGAGAGGTGAGAAGACATCTGATATCGATGGATTGAGCATAGATGATGATTGGGAAAAAAGACCCAAGGACCTTTTTTGAGCACAGGAGATCGTAAGGTGGATGTAATTTGTACTGGCTGTAGCAAGCGCTACAAAATAGCTGAAGAAAAGTTGCCCTCAGATGGCGTAGCGTATTTTACATGTCCAAAATGTAAAGAACAAATAAAAATCGAAGTCCCTTCCAAGAAAATTTTGCTGTCTACAGGTGAAAAGACAGTCGCTACTGATTTGCAAGGCTTTGAACCTTTTGAGCCGGACACTAAGACAGCACTTGTCTATTGTCCTGAGTCCCAGGCAAGGGAACTGTTGCAGAAAGAACTGATCGGCTTGGGGTATGAGGTGAGGTTGATTAATCAACAGGATGATATCAGGTCCAGGTTTAGATATCACATATATGATCTTATTCTTTTATACCAAAATGGGCCTGAGGCAAAGGACGATCTCACAAATATACAGGAATATATAAGCTCTCTTCTTATGGACATGCGTAGAAAGATCTTTGTGGTTTATGTTCATCCGAGAGGAAATCGCCTTGACTCCATGCAGGCCTTTTCAATTGGATCAGATTTAACAATAGGTCTTTCTGAAATAGGAAATCTTTCCAAAATTCTTCCCTCGGCTTTTGAGGCCAAAGAAATTGCTTACAAGGTCTTTTTTGAATGCAAGGCCAAGGTGGAAGAGGAAGCACTTTAGGCACTTGAAATACCTGCTCTTGAATTTGTGGCTTCTTAGGTTAAACTAATTGGCATCCTTCATTTTGTAGTTTACACTTTTTCAACATAGACGGATGCCAGCCATTAGCTGTTAGCCGCTAGCTATTAGGTAAAATTTATAAAAACGGACTGTTAAGCTAAAACCTGATGGCTAATAGCTAATCGCACAAGTCATAAGAAAAGGTACATAATGGACGAACATAACCTTGACCGTCGTAGCTTTTTGCGAGGATTAGCCGGCGCCGCTGTCATAGTAACCGGCCTTTCAGAGGCCGCAGCAGAAGAGCCGTCAGCGAGGATGGCAAAGGCTGGGCAAAAAACAGTTATTCCAGATATCCAGAAATATAGGGGTTTGATTGGAGCGCTTGAGGGGTTTTCTGCAACGATTATTAGGGAACATCTGGCCCTTCTTGAAAGATATCGCCATGAATTGTCCGAAGTGGAATCACAGAATCGGACAATTGATCTTGCTTTGGCCGATCCCCTTGCCAGCAGATGGCGCAACCATGTCCTGTCCTGGATCGAGCTGCACAACTCAGTCAGACTTCATGAATTGTATTTTGACGCATTGACACCCAAGAGCGTCAAACCAGGCCAAAAGATCGGCAAGGCCCTGGAGGAATCATACGGTTCTTTTGATCAGTGGTGGGTAAAATTCAGGGCCACTGCTATGGCAGTGAGGGCTTGGGGCGTACTTGCGTGGGACAATCAATCAAGACGACTTGTAATTTTCGGTTTGGACAATGACTCAGAATGGTCCTTGGGTCTTGAACCCTTACTGGTTGTGGATATGGCTGAACATGCGTACGTACTGGATTTTATAGGGCAACCTTTGGCCTATCTGGATGCCTGGCTGGCAAGAGTTAATTGGGTGCTTGTGGATTCCAGGCTGGCCAGGGCCTCAGAAAAATAAGACTTGTGCGATTAGCTATTAGCCGTTAGGTTTTAGCTTAACAGTCCGTTTCTATACAAAGTTTTTACCTAACAGCTGACAGCTAATGGCTAATGGCTGACAGCCGTCTATATGGAAATCTATATCACATTGAATACCTCTGGAGAATAATAATGGATGTCAGAAAGGCCGTGGTCCCGGTGGCGGGCCTTGGAACAAGATTTTTGCCCGCCACAAAGGCAATTCCCAAAGAAATGCTGACCGTAGTGGACCGGCCAACCATTCAGTATATTGTGGAAGAGATAGTTGCATCCGGCATAAAAGAGGTGGTTCTGGTAACTGCCTCCGGGAAATCAGCCATTGAAAACCATTTTGATTACTCCTTTGAACTTGAGACTTTTTTAGCCCAGAAGGGTAAGCTGGATCTTCTCAGGGAGGTTCGTCACATATCCGATCTTATCGAGATAGTTTCAGTCCGTCAGAAAGAGCCTCTGGGCCTTGGACACGCTGTAAAGGTCACAGAACCGGTAATCTGTAATGAGCCATTTGTAGTCGTGCTCGGCGACGACATGGTAGATGCAACGGTTCCATGTGTTTTCCAAATGCTAAAGGTATTTGAAGAATTCCAGGAATCCGTTGTCGCCGTACAAAAGGTCCCTTTGGAGGAAGCTCACAGATATGGGATCATAGAGGGTGAAGAAGTGGCAGAAGGAGTTTACAAGGTACACAGACTTATTGAAAAGCCTGCGCCTGGTACTTCCAAATCCAATCTTGCCATAATCGGCCGGTATGTATTAAGGCCTGAGATATATGGTTGCCTTCACAGGACTCTTCCAGGGGTGGGCGGTGAAATCCAGCTAACAGACGCCCTGGACTGTCTCCGAAAAGAACAGGGACTCTATGCTTATGAGTTCAAGGGCAGTAGATATGACGCCGGAGACAAAATGGGATATCTTCAGGCTACTGTGAATTATGCCCTTGCACATCCGGATCTTGGTGGAAAATTTAAGGAGTACCTGAAGAAACTGGTCGCTGATCTGGATGATTGAGGAATGTTCTTCTCAGGCGAGGGACGAAATACCTGTTGAGCTTAATTCCCCCGGCTGCAATCAACTGTTAGATGTTGTAGTACCCCTGCCCATATACACGGCCCTTACCTACATCTTGTCAGGACATACTTTTTCTCCCGCTAAAGGTTCCAGGGTCTTAGTTCCTGTAGGTCGCAGGAACATGGTCGGGGTGGCATGGGGGATCCCTGCAAAAAAGCCACCCTCTGTGAATTTAAAAAAGGTCAAAAGGATACTTGACCAAGGATCTCTCTTACCTGAATCCCTTATCAGTTTTCTTGAATGGATCTCATTATATTATTTTTATCCCATAGGACAGGTAATAGCAGAGGCCTTGCCACCGGGGCTTTTATCCGCCCGGAATCGACGCATATCCCAAATCAGTAACGGTTTGCCAAAAAGCAGGGACTGCCAGCCGGAATTTCTGCCCTGGTCAACCGAGGTTCCATTGCAGCTCACCGAAGAGCAGAAAATAGTATTTAATACCATTTGTGATGCCCTTGCTACCAGGTCCTATCATCCCATACTTGTGCATGGAGTGACCGGCAGCGGAAAGACAGAGGTCTATCTTCGGGCCGCCAAAGAGTGTGTCAGACAAGGCCGTAGCGTGTTGGTGCTGGTGCCTGAGATTGCCATGACCACCCAGGCCGTGGGTTGGTTTGTTTCCAGGTTCGGTGAGGAGGTGACAGTGCTTCACAGCGGCCTGACAGAGGCCCAGAGACGTAATCAGTGGTTCAGGATAAAAGAGGGAAAAAGCAGAATAGTTATTGGGACCCGATCCGCCATTTTTGCCCCCTTATCTGATATTGGTCTTATTATAGTGGACGAGGAGCACGATCCCTCGTACAAGCAGTCTGAAAAATTTCGGTACCAGGCAAGGGATATGGCCCTGTTACGTGGCCGGATGTCAGAGGCAACAGTGATTCTGGGATCTGCCACTCCGTCCGTATCAAGTTTTAAGAACTCCCTCTCGGGCAAATATCAGTTGGTTACTATGGAAAAACGAGTGGCCGAACGGTCTCTTCCCGAGGTAATAGTCATAGATCGCAGAAAAAAAAAGGAAAAGGATCAATATCATAAATTAGAATCAGCAAGACCTGAATGGCTCTCCAAAGAACTTGAAAAGGCGACAAGGGATACATTAGCAAGAGGAGAGCAGGTCCTGCTGTTTCTTAACCGGCGGGGTTTTGCAACCTATGTTTTTTGTCCTGATTGCGGGCATGTGTTCAGGTGCCCCCACTGTGAGGTCACGCTTACGTGGCATCGTGGAGACAAAAGGACAAATAGCGAAAAAGACGGGGTGCTTCGCTGCCACTACTGCGGGATGGAATCGCCTGCCCTGCCTGCCTGCCCGCAATGCATGGGGCAGGCGGTCAAAACCTTTGGTTATGGCACTGAAAGAATTGCAGCCGACCTTGAGGAGATTTTCCCCGGTGCCAGGATCGCACGTCTGGACCGGGATACCGTACGAACCCGAAGGCATATGGAGGAGGTCATCCTTGATTTCCGGAAAGGGCGTCTTGATATACTTGTGGGTACCCAGATGATCACCAAAGGTCATGACTTTCCCGGCCTTACCCTCGTAGGCATATTGTGCGCGGATTTATCCCTGAATTTTCCCGAATATCATGCAACCGAAAGGACTTTCCAGCTCCTTGCCCAGGTGGCAGGCAGGGCAGGACGCGGGGAACGGCCCGGCCGTGTTATAATTCAGACGTGGTTGCCCGATCACTATGTTCTGGATTGCGCAACTACCCATGATTTTAAGGCCTTTTATGAAAAGGAATCGAAGTTTAGAAAGGCCTTGGGATATCCGCCTTTCGGACGATTGATTAATCTTCGCTTCTCAGGCCGGAAAAAGGCCCAAGTCTGCGATACTACGGGTAATGTGGCAAGATTGGCAAAAAAATTAGCAAAAGGTATTAAGAGTACCGGTGGATCTCAAATTGAGATCCTGGGGCCCGCTCCAGCACCCAGAGCAAAAATCAAAGACCGTTATCGATGGCAGATACTCTTAAAGTCCTCATCGCTTTCGAATCTAAGGGCACTGTGCTCTGGTCTGCTATCAAGGAAAGCAGACATGGTACCATCCAGTGTAAGAATGGAAGTGGATGTGGATCCATACAGTCTGCTTTGATTATCAGTATCATACTTGAACTAAGGAACGTACAATAAATAACTTGAACAAATTAATGTCTTTTTTGCCGTCTTCTTCG
>JAGGRV010000348.1 GCA_021159445.1 Deltaproteobacteria bacterium
ATGAACATCGAACATCGAACGTCCAACATCGAATGTTGAATGGGAAAAGATGAAGAAACAGACTTATGACCCGGAAGAAAGGCTGCTCCCCCCTGTATCAAAACGGCTGACAAGAAACAGAAATAGCCGTTGAGTGTTCGGTTTTGGATATTCGTTTTTCATTCGACGTTGGACGTTCGATGTTGGATGTTGGACGTTCATTTTTTAATGTAACCTGTGAACGCTTACAAAATAACTTAGCGCTTATGGATCCCCTCCCCCAACATGTGAATGCGCCCCCTAGATCCAGAAGGTCTTTACTTGATACTTATGAATATCTCTATCTTTTGTAACGATCAGGAATTTATTCTTATTGGCCTGGACAATCAATAGCCTATCAAATGGATCTTTATGATGATCAGGAAGTAGGGTAGAATCAATCATTTCTGAAGCAGAAGGCTCAATCAATCGGATATTCGTATTATTTAATATCTCGTTTTTCCATGCATGCAAATCTGATATTGCTAGATTGCCTTTCTTTACTAATAAGGCAATTTCCCAAAACGAGATGGAAGAAACATAGAGACGACCTTGTTGCATTTGGTTGTCGAAAAAGTTAATAAATTTCTCTGAAACTGTTTCTTTATTATTCCAAAAAACCAGAGCATGGGTATCAAATAGATATGCCTCTTTTTTCAAACATAGTCCTCCCAGATATCTTCAATTGGTTTAATAAACTCTTCGGGTGCAACCATAATTTTAGGCTTGATTGTCATTTTATCTCGCCAATTTGTCTGGCATGTAGGAACCAGGCGTGCAACTTCTTTATTATTTCTCTGGATTATTATGGTTTCTCCATCTGATGCCTTATTTAAATAATCGAATAGATTATTCCTTAATTTAGTTGCTGACACCTTAATCATCTCAAAATCCTTATTTTTTGATTATTATGTACATGAAAATATATCTTAAACAGTGAATTGTCAATGACAATTTGTAACTATTCAGGTTGAAGACTGAAGGCTGAAGGATTTCTATATGCACCTTAATGCTCTGTCCAGTTTTTGGGGGTAATTATAGTTTACCAGATAGTCTGTACATGCGGATAGTTCAGTATTTTTTCATCTTTTGTGACTATGGGGGCTCCCAACGAAATTGCGGTAGCAATTATTATACGGTCTGCCGGATCTCTATGGAGAGGTTGAGGCAAGTTCACCGATTTAATCGCAACAGAATTGTCAACAGGTATGAATTTGAAAAACGGCAGCATTTCTGACTTCGCTATCCAGTTACTTAATTCCAGCGTAAGTATTAAACGTTTTCTTGCAACCAAGAGAGCAACCTCCCAGGCACTGATAGATGAGATCATTATAGCCTTCTCTTCTACGGCAACATCCACATATCTTTTTGCCTTCTTAGAAAGCAATTCCGGATTACTGAGGAACCATACCCAGGCATGAGTATCAAGAACAATCATTTTAGAGATTCCCAATCATTTAACCCTACAGGAGCAGTTGGATCTTCGTACTTGATCACAGAGTTGCGAAGTGCCCTTAGACACTCGGCAGGATCTGCCGAAAATGGCACAATTTTTAAGACCGGTTTACCCCGGTCACTGATGATTAATTCCCTTCCTGTTTGTTCCACTTCGCGGAAATAGTGCAAGGCGCGGGGTTTGAATTTTGATTTAGAAATTACTTTTCCCATATCGAAAGCTCACTTTTTAATTTGTAGAAGCTCAAATGACATGGTCATAATACCATGGTCACTTTAGAGGATCAAGTCGAAATATTATGGGTAGAATTTCACTAAATCTTGACAATCTTTCCAGGCGTGCAGAAATCTTTGTCTCTCAGGTGATGGAGTGTTTGAGCATCCACCTTTTCAACCCTGAGCCGATCGTCAAAAACCCCCGGCTTAGCCCACACTGCAAGGACCTGCCCCACCATGATGCTGTGGTCTCCGGCAGTCGGATGAGACTCCAAGCGGCACTCAATAGCACCAAGACATTCGCCGATGAGCGGTGCCTCAATATGCTTACCGACCACAGGCGTAAGGCCGCATAGGGAAAATTTGTCATTCGTTCTTCCGGACTTTGTGCCGCAACACCACATCTCTCTGAGTAGTTTGCTGTGAAGCACATTTATTGCGAATTCACTGCTCTTGAGAATCAGCTCATGGGAGAATCGTGTCACCCCGATAGACACCGCAACCATAGGAGGATTGTGACTTGTGGGCATGCACCAGGCAGCAGTCATGATGTTCGCCTTTTCCTGATATTTTGAGGTTACAAGCACGGTTGGCCCATGGTTAATCAGTCGATTAGCCCTTTCAACAGGCAGCTCTGCAAAAGCCATAAGAAAATCTCCTCCAAAAAATATGCACTTTAGTCATTCTTCAAACCTGTCCCCAAGGCTCCCATGCCTGGATCTGTGCTGGGGGGTGCCGGATAACCGCATTCCTCGACATAGATCATAGATCCCTCAATACAGAAATCCGAACAGCCATAATGGAATTACGTTGCCGAAACCGACTTCAATTTCATCCCTCACCACAAAACCATTATCAGCATCCTTAACCTGACTTTTCCCCTTAGTTCTTCCGCCGATTTCAAACAGATATTTCCCTTCCACCAGGAAATCGCCACGGCTCGGGATGCGGACATTCGCGCTTGCGCTTTTCAGTTGATGGGCAAAAAAGGTTTCGCGCGCAGTGCCTACCTGATCCTTTCCGCCAAGTTGTCCGGCCACCCCCCTTAGCAGGTTCGTGTTTTCCATATATATTTTAGAAGGCTTTCGCACGAGTCGGTAGCCTGTCTCCGAGGAAAAAAAACCGGAAAGTAGTTCAGCTCGCTCCAGGGAACCGAGATAGGTATAAACGTATTCCTTAGAAATTTTCAGGTTCCTGGACATTCTTTCAATATTAGGTATGAACGGCTGCGATGTCGCTACCAGCCATAACATGCGTTTCAGCACGGGCACGTTTGCCGTCTTAATGGCTATGGCTGCCGGGATATCTTCATAGAGCACTTTCTCCAGGACGTTCAAAAGCTTGGGAAGATAGTCATCTATCCCCTCCAGGAAGAAGGGATAGACCCCGTGATCGAGATAGTCATTGAAGCGTCCAAGGATCGGCCCTGCCTTCAAAAGTTTCGAGGCCACTATCGTGTGGTTTTGCAAAAGTTCCGGCAGGGAAACCGCCTGAAATTCCAATCCATGCGCAAAGGATAGATATTCACGAAAAGAAAGCCCCGGAAGGGTGTAAAAGACAGCCCGCCTGGAAAGGTCTGCTTTTCCTTTTTGCAGAGCAAGAGTGGAACTTCCTGAAAAAAATATCTTTGCGGCTGGGAAGGAGTCGTACAGATTTTTTACTTCCTGCGACCAGTTTGCGTATTTGTGGATCTCATCTATTATAATAGTCTCTCCGCCAAGGCGGAAGAAGTAGGAGGCGATTTCATAAAGGCCGCTAGCTTGCAGCCGGATATGGTCGGCAGAAACATATAGGTGGCGATGGTGGCGATGGTCTTGTTCGGCCAGATGCTGAAGGAGTAAGGTTGTCTTCCCTGTCCCCCTAGCCCCGACAATGCCCAGCAGGCGGCTGTTCCAGTCAACATTTTCCCTGAGAAAGCGACTGCGTGACCGGGAAACCTGGCCGAGCAAGCTCGCCTGGATGCTGAAAAACTCGCTTAGATCTAACATTCCATTGTATCAATCCCACTGAACGATTTATGGCTATTTTCGTATAGTATACTTTACGATATTGCTCAATAAGTGTCAAGCATACTTAACGCTTCTCTTTATTCTTAACCTTTTGGCTTGAAGTGTTTATTATGGGGTTCAAGTGTTTACTTAGGGGGGATCTTATGGGTATAATAACCGCCAAGCAATTGAAACAAAAAACAGGAGAAGTTATCAAGAAGGTCAGATCAGGTGAACGATTGACTGTCACGTATCGAGGGAAACCTGTAGCGGTTATTGTTCCGCCAACTCAGAAAGAGAAAAGAGCCTTAGAGGAATTGAGATCCTTTGATGATGCCTGGAAGGATATTGAGGAAACTTTACAAAAGACAAGACCTAAATTTAAGGGCTGGCGAGAGGCCACAGAGTGGATGCGAAACAGGACTTAGTTCTTATCGATACAAATCTCAGCTTCAAACTGCGCATTTCTACTCCTTACGATAAAATCCAGGGTTCGCCTATGGTGAGAGTTCCGCAGGACCTTTTGCAGGAGCTGTTACAGGTCCAACGGGGAACTTGCGCTTGCTAGACACCCAAATGTTCAACTATTACGGAAGAGCATTCCTACCTTCAGAACTCCTTACTTGAAAGAAATATAAGCGACACCTTTTCCCTCGCCTACCCCTTTTTCACCCCAAGTTCATAACACATTCGCATGTCTGTTCCAGGATAGATTACTTCGGATTCATTAAGATGGGTCAAGAGTTTATCAAGCGAACGGTTGGCTGTCGGTCTGGAAGCACCATGAATTCGTACACGCAATATCTTTTTGTCCTTGTCGGGAAGAATGTCTGCCTCAGTGGAAAAAAGGTCAATCAATAATTGCCTTGCCGCAGCCGTATCGACCGTTTTGTTTCTTAATAAGCTAGCCATGGCGGTTTCGGCACGATAGGCGACCATACGCACTGTGTCTATGAGTTGTTTTCGTCCTGGACGCAATCGTTGGAATTTATCCTTGTCCTCAAGCTCGCCAAAGCTGATGTGCTTTGGCGTCTCTTTTATCTGCCGTTTCACTTCGTCTAGCTGACACTCAAATAGCTCTATTTCTTCTAACAACTCTGCTTTTTCCTTCTCCCATTTTTTATATTCCTTTGTGTCTTTTTCAGGCTCTGAATGAAGACCTTGAGAGACAAATTTCGCCCGGCGATTTTTGAGCTTGCCATTGAGTGAATTTCGCGTCCTTTCCAGCTCGCGCCGAGCCGGGTTCACCACCTGTTCTGTGTCGGGAAAGTCATCGGCCCCATACTCCGCAATCAGGTCTATAGCGTAATGTCGCATCATATAGCGGAAGAAGTTTTCCTGACACCATCGGCTGAACATCCGAGCTGCAAGATCATCATGTGGGAGGTCATAGGCGGTGCTAATCAGGCTGGTCTGGTGGCCGGAATCTGTCAGCTTGCGTACTTCACGCACCCATATTTTCTTGCTTCCGCTTCCGATCTGGCTGCCCTGTTCCGCCAAACGCATGATAACAAGTTCACCGTCCGGCATCTTCACATCAATATTGCGAAACGTCTCCAGAGGCCAGTCTTTATCTTTACCAGTGAATTTCTTATAGGTGACACAGCCGATACGGTGTTTCTGCCACATCTCCTTCATAAATCCAGGGCTGTATCCCTCTAGATCGAAGACCAGAATAAATCGACAAAGGTGAGGATTCGAATCAAGCTTTTGCTGAGAAGGCTGATCCGGCACATCTTTTAACAACCTCGGTACGATATCTTCCTTCAAGGTCTTCAACATCCCTGGATCCACAACCTTTTCCACCACAAAAAATGGCCGCCCAATAGCGTCGTTAACCCAATAATCGGTAGTACCACGCAGGCATAAACGATCTCTGGAAACAAAACGTTTTGGCGGCTTGGTCAAATTTCCATGATAGACGCGGACGTGACCGTCAATATAAAGAGTGCCGGACGCATCGGGATCATCCTGCAACCAGCGTTTGCTTAAGTGCGCTGCCCAGGCTCCAGCGCAATCGTCTTTACTTAATTGCCCCATTTTATAGCGCAAACAGCGTACCTCGGGAACTCGATCAAGACCGAGCAGATTGCCGAGTTCACCGGGAGAATAGCCACGAATCTGTTCCGTCGTCTTGATACGGCACAAGGCCATGTACGCCACTAACAGCAAAATATGAGCGGTTCTGTAGTAACCCTTGAGTCTACCTAGCAACTGATCACAACCGTCAAGTAAACCGTTTAGCAACAGAGCCGGCAACGCGCACAGTACGCCGCCATTGGGAACATCAATACAGGGCTCAAATACAACAGGTACACCATCGCTCATGCCAAATGAGGCAAGCGTCCGCTCTTCCGGTCTGGTGCAGGCGGTGCCCATATGATCATCAGCTGCCATGGCATCCTTCACATCCCTGGCTGATTTGGTTGTTGGTTGTTGTGCTGCACCCGACGACTCATGTAAACGTCCATCATAAATCGCCTTACGCAGAGTATCAGTCTTTATTCCAAATTCTTTAGCAACATCTCCCCGTGAAAAATTTTGGTCCAAAAGCTGCTGTGCTTGTTTAAGTATCTCTGGAGTAAAAACATTACCGCTACGACGAATGGTTCGTTCCCTGAAAAAAGCTCTGGTCCTTCCTCCTGCAATTTCTTTAACGAACGATCCACGCTGCTTTTGGAAATGCCGAAAGTACGTATAATGTCAACTGGCTTACAACTGCCTGCCTCTACTAATTGGGAGGTGAAAAACCTGAATTGCTTGAGATCACCAGGTGGATGGGTAAATACAGGATGACACCCATGATAATAGGTCCATCGTGTTTCATCTCGCCAAACACAGACGAGATGGTTGATTTCAGTTGCCCCTTGCGGAATTGTTGGTAAAATGAGTTGTTGTGTGATGGCGCCTTCCTCCTGTAATTTTTTTGGTGAAAATAAGGGAAGAAGGTGCCACTTTCATTTTCCCGTTGCAAGAAAAAATTTATCGAGAGAACATATTGAATAACAGAAGAAAATTATTGATAATTTACTACAAAATATGATGGTATAGCTAGAATACCAGGTAAGGAGTTCTGAATTTACACTTTGTGCTTTAATTCTTTTACCCTTTGCCGCCGAAGGCGGTCGGAATTCGTTAGATCAAACACCCTTTTGGCTCGTATTCCTAAAATATTGTAGGTTGGGCAAAGCGCAGCGTGCCCAACAACAAACTCGCGAGTAAAAGTAACCGAATGCGCTATGCAATACCGTCGTGCCAGGCAAATGGGTGGCACCTATTTTTTCACAGTGGTGACCTATGACCGAAAGCCCATCTTGACCATTCCGGAAAATATCCAGAGGCTGAGAGAAGCCTTTCGCCATGTTATGCGAAAACATCCCATGGACATCGAAGGTATTGTAATTCTGCCGGATCATTTGCACTGCTTATGGCGGTTGCCGGAAAGAGATAATGATTTCTCCATCCGATGGTCAAAGATCAAACGGTATTTCAGTCTTTCTGCGGCAGGTGTGGAACAGGGCCAGGTGAGCGAAACCCGCAGGAGAAAACGGGAAAAAGCGGTCTGGCAGCGTCGGTTTTGGGAACATCTGATTTGGGATGAACATGATTGGCGCAGTCATATGGATTATATTCATTATAATCCTGTAAAACATGGTTATGTGGAAGCGCCGGGTGACTGGCCATACAGTTCTTTTTCTAAAAGCGTGAAAAAAAGGATGGTATCCACAGGACTGGGGCAGGATAAAGCCTGATACGATCCGGGGCATGGAATTGGAATAGGTTTGTTGGGCACGCTACGCTTTGCCCAACCTACATTTTTCGACGCTTTCCTATAGCCATGCACAGAAGGTAAAACGATATGAATCTACTTAACTACAGATCAGATATCTACTGTACGGAAGACCGTCTGGGATTTGACAAGTACATTGATGTACTCAGCAGCATAATCCGGGATCAGGATTTCAAGACGCCCTTTTGTATAGGCATATTCGGGAAGTGGGGGAGCGGCAAGACAAGTTTCATGCACCTGCTTCAGAGTCGGATTTCACAAGACCAAGCCGTGCCATATGTTATTCCGGTCTGGTTCAATCCATGGAGATATGAGAAAGAGAAACACCTGATCATACCGTTTTTGAAGACAATAGAGCGTGAAATAGGAAAATACATTGAAGATCAGAAGGGGCTTGGGAAAAAGCTCACAGAAAAACTGAAAGGTGCTGCCACAAAAATAGGCGATGCCGCCTGTGCCTTTGCCTACGGGATGCAGGCTGATTGCAAACTGGGGCTGGCAAAAATTACCTTTGATGCCGCAAAGATGACCGTAAGGGAAGAGGAGCTTGCAAGACAGAGAATTGAGGAAGCACAAAAGCTCTCGGAGACCCTGGCATCAACCTATTACGACATAGTTACTGAATTGAAGAATGCTGCAGATAAAGACTTCCGGATCATGGTCTTTATCGATGACCTTGACAGGTGCCTGCCTGAAAAGGCCGTGGAGTTGCTGGAGTCTATTAAGTTGTTTCTGGATCTGGAGGGCTATCTGTTTGTCATTGGCGTTGACAAGGAGGTGGTAAAAAAAGGTATATCTTACAGGTATCGATTCTTTGAGCACGAGGTAGATAAGCACAGCACACACCCCACTATCTCACCCGAAGACTACCTGATAAAGGGCGAACAGTTCCCGGAAGACCAGTGGCTCATAGAGAGATTTATTTACCTCACAGAGGCGGCCCTCATCAAGGCAAAGGCCCCTGATGTTACTGCCGGCTATCGCCTGGATTATCGGCCGTGGGATATGGTCCGGATCGCCAAAGGGACCTTTCTATATGGCGAAGAGAAACAAGAGAAGAAGATCGATCACGATTACTTCATTGACAGGTTTCCAGTCACCAACCGGCAGTACAAGGAGTTCCTGGATGATGAGATAGACCATGAGGTTCCATATAGGGAAGGAGGGGCAGGGTTCCATAACTGGGATCGGGAAAATCGCACATTCCCAAAGGGGATGGAGGACCATCCGGTGGTTCTAGTTTCCTATTATGATGCAGTAAAATTCTGTGAATGGCGTTCTGGAAAGGACAGTCATGAATACAGGTTGCCTACAGAAGAAGAATGGGAAAGGGCCGGCAGGGGGAGTGACGGCAGGATCTATCCATGGGGAGATGAGTTTGACGAAAAGAAATGCAATACCCGTGAATCAGGCATTGACATGACCACGCCGGTGACTACTTATCACGACGGAGCCAGCCCGCATGGATGTTTTGATATGGCTGGGAATGTCTGGGAATGGACAGAGGGAGGTAAGGTGCCGCGGGGCGGTTCTTGGGGCGACGACCGGGACAGCGCCCGCTGTGCGGACCGCAACAGGGCCGCCCCGGAGTTCAGGAGCTTCCCGGTGGACAGGTTCATCGATATCGGGTTTCGTTGCGCCAGGACTTAATTGTTCTTTGCGCTTTTACTCTTTTACCCTTTACGGCCGAAGGCGGTCGATTTTTTGATTTGAATACCCTTTTGGCTCGTGAACTACGTTGGAACTACGCTGTTTCTGAATGAACTTAAAGATCTTTGTCCATTCAATCCTACGCCCCATTATTTATTAGGTTTGTGGTGATATGTATTTTGGCCAATAACCGGATCCCAGGCTTGCTGTCTATTTTTTTTCTTGACTTGTGTTCGTTGTTGTCACAAAATAAATTATTAATATTGTGATGGAGGCTATCATGAGGACAACGGTGACGCTGGATGAAACCTTGGTCAGGGAATTGCTTGAGTTCTCCAAAACAAATACCAAAACCGCTGCGGTCGCACTGGCGGTCAAGGAGCAGATCAGGCGAGAAAAACTGAAACGCCTTGCAGGTCTCCTTGGCAAAGTTGACATTGATGAAAAGGCCATTCATGAGGGTGACAAAGCGGACATGAGGCGAGTTCAATGGCTTGAGAAAATTGGGACCGAAAATGACAAGTAGCAAAGAATCGGTTTTGCTGGACACCTCTGTTTGGATTGATGCTCTGCGAGGCAAGACACCCGAAATCGTTGCGCTGACCCGGGAACTGCTGAATGATGACTGCGTACTTACCTGCGGCCCTGTCATATTTGAAATCAATCGAGGACTGCGGCATCCGGAACGTAAAGGAATAACGTCCTTGTTTGACGCCTTAACTCGTCTGCCAGTTGAGGAGGAAGTCTGGGAACAGGCAGGAGATCTGGACGCCTCACTGCGCAGAAAAGGAATTACCATCCCGCCAATGGATATCTTGATCGCTCAGACATGCCGGCACCATGATGTGTCTCTCTTCACGCTGGATGAACATTTCAGCTCTGTTCCCGGATTAAAGCTCTTCCAAGCCTAGATCATCCAGATAAGTCCGGGATCATATGGGGTAAGGATAAATTCGATCTGCATGTGTGAGGGCAGGGGCATTCCTTATAACCACTTTGGAGTACCATATCAAAGTGCCAAAAGCACAGGGAATCAAGGGCACTGTCTGCCCCTACAGTTAAACCGTTACCCGAATTTTTCCTGTCAACAACACCTGCAATAGACCTTTTTTCAATGATTTTAGCTGCTCCTTGTAATTCGATTCTTTTTCAATGTCGTCATCCACTGGATTCAAGACCTCGCCAGCTTTCTTTTGCTTGTTCACAGGTCTTTGCATAAGCTGTTTTTTGTGGCAAAATATTTTTGAATTAGCGCCCTTCGGGCGGACTTGGAAAATTTTGGACGCAGATTTTCGCAAATATACACAGATAATATTATTGTTCATAAATTTAAAAATCTGTGTTCATCTGTGTTTATCCGTGTCAAAAAATAGAAATTCCTATACGTCCATAGCAGGTCAACTGCCTTGATCCGGATCAAACAGCCAGATTTCTAAGCAGTCTTTCAGCCTCAAAAAGTCATTGCTATTGGTAATAATTCCATGGGCCTTGGACTTGATGGCAGTTGCCGCATGGATTGCATCAGGCGTGCGGATTCGGTAAAGTGCCCTTAAGCGGGCTGCTTCATTCGATATCTCAGGAGACAAATTAACAACCTCCAAATTCGGGAAATCCGTCAGTATGCGTATAAGGTCCTCGGCTTTTTTAGGGTCTTTTTCTCGATAGGCCGGAACGAGCAATTCGGCAAATACCAGGCTCGACATAACTGCTGAGAAGTCGCCGTGCTCAAGACGCTGGAAAAATCTTTTTGCTGTCTGGTAATAGCTTGGATGACGCTCAAGGAAATAAATGAAAATAACAGTATCGACGGCATATTTATGGCCCTGTTGCAGTTCTTCAGGGCTCATCCGTCCCATTGATCACGCTCTTTTCTGAGTTCTTCCGAATACCCCTGCCAATAACCGGCGGCGCAACCGTCAAGCTCGGCCACAAAAGAAACAGGCGCTTTATGGATAGTAATACATCCTTCTTTTGCGGTAATTTCCAGCATGTCACCAGGTCTTAAATTCAATCTTCTACGAATTTTAGCAGGTAATACTATTTGTGATTTACTTGTCAAATGCCAATACATCGGTTACCCGATTTTAAGGGTAAATAATGCCAATACA
>JAGGRV010000288.1 GCA_021159445.1 Deltaproteobacteria bacterium
AGCTTTCAGCTTCAGGCTTTCAGCTCTTATGCAACGCAGCATATGGGGTATTTTCAGCGGAATCATGACTCAAACTTTGCACCAACTGGAATCGGCCTGCCCCTCAAGAATTCTGCGCAGGGCATACGCCGCTTCCCCGGCCACTGAAGCTCTCTGATACCCAGACAACCTTTTCCTGTGGCAATCATCACACCGTCCTCTCCAACACGACAGACCGTACCGGGTTCCATGTCCATGGCATCCATATCCAATACAAAGGGCATATAAAGCCTGAGACGCTGACCTTTCCAAAGGGTGTACGCGCCGGGCCGTGGATCAAAGGCCCAGACCATGCATGAAATACGCCTTGCAGGTTGAGACCAGTCAAGCCTTGCCATCTCCGGCTTGATGGGAGGGGCATAACTTATGCCCTCTTCAGGTTGAGGTCTGGGTTTTAAAGTGCCCTTGTGCAGTTCATCCAGTGCCTGAACAAGAAGCCTAGCCCCCAACTCGGACATACGTTCATATAGCTCACCAAGGGTCTCCTCCGGCCCAATGGTCAGGGCTTTCTGAAGGAGCATGGGACCTGTGTCCATCCCGGCATCCATCTCCATAATGGTTATGCCGGTCTCAGTATCCCCTTGTATAATGGCCCACTGTATCGGTGCTGCCCCTCGATACTCAGGGAGCAGGGACCCATGGACGTTGATAGGCATTATTCGCGGGATATCAAGCAGTTCCTGGGGAAGTATCTGGCCGTAGGCAGCAACAACCAGAAGGTCCGGAGCAAGGTCCCGTACCCGACACAGGAACTCCGGAGAGCGGGCCTTCTCGGGCTGGAGCACGGCAATATCCGCCTTTTCCGCCAAAACCTTTATTGGAGAAGGCATCAATTTTCTGCCCCGCCCCTTGGGCCTATCAGGCTGGGTTACTACAGCCACCACCTGATTCGGACCTTCCATTAAGACCTTCAGCGCAGGAACTGCAAATTCAGGAGTACCCATAAATACAATTTTATACGAATTCACAACTTCCGCGGACCTCCGGACGAATTTCATTGCAAAACTGGTAACCGTTCACGGGGTTACAACGCCCATTTTACCACAACCTACCGAACTGTAAGCGTTTACAGGGTGCTGCAGATGCGAGGCGGAGGATACGCAGACGTACTTCCTGTACTTCAAGTGCCCGGCAACAAAGCAGATGCGGTGCCCTGTGAACGCTTACCAGAAACGCCCTGCTACTCCTCTTTGGGGTGAATTTTTGGCCACTTTTTCCTGAAAAGGACCTTTCTTACAGGATTCAAGCGGTCAACAAAACATATACCCTTTAGGTGATCCAATTCATGCTGTATACACCGGGCAAGGAGACCTTCAGCCTCTATCCTGACTTCCTTTTCATTCCGGTCATATCCCGTCAGATGCAGTCTGAGAGCCCGTTTTACAGGGGCGGTGTAATTCGGGACACTCAGGCAGCCTTCTTCACCCACTTCCTCTCCTTCCAATTCTGTGATGCGAGGGTTAATTAATACTATAGGATTCGGGCCCTCTTCAGAAGGAGTTACGTCCATGATCACCAGTTGCTTGAGTTCACCTATCTGGTTTGCTGCAAGGCCCACCCCTTTGGCCTTGTACATCATTTCCAGCATCTGGTCGATCAGGCCCTGGAATTCCCCGTCTATCCTCTCAACAGGTCGGGCCTCTTGCCTTAATATCTTATGTGGATAGATTAGTATTTTCATAACAACAAAATAATAATGTCTGCAGGATAGCCAAGCAAGCACTACCTCGGAAATTATGAGAGCTCACGCCCTTAGAAAAGACCTTCTGAGACCCGCGGCCCGGGATTTCCGGTTCCTTCTGAGTCGCGGATACCCGAGGAAGTCAGCCCTTTTATTTGTAGGAAACCACTTCCAGCTCCATCAAAGAGAACGGGATCTGCTTTATCGCGGAGTCTTCACAAAAGAGCAAAGTATGGCACGGTGTGCTAAGATAGTGCGTGTGGGGGCAATCAAAGGGAAAAAACTGATCATAGACGGCCACAATATACTTATAACTCTTGAAAGTGCTATAAAGGGCAGATCAGTACTGCTGGCAGATGATAATTTCGTCCGGGACATCAGCCGCATATTTTGCAGCTTCAGGCCCACAGATCGTACAAAGGCCGCATGGACCCTTGTTGAACGACTCCTTTCAGACTATCCGCCTTGCCATGTTACAGTGCTTCTTGATGCCCCTCTTCCCAAGAGCGGGGAGCTTGCGGCAAGAATCAGACAGTGGATGAAATATGCAAAAATCAAAGTGGATGTCACTACAGCAACAAGACCTGAATCATCCCTTCTGGCGCTCGAAGGTATTAAAGCAAGTGCAGACTCGGTAATCATAGACCGTTCCACCAAAGTTTTTGACCTTGCAGGCCACATCATAAGACGGAGATTACATATTAAACCAATGTTAATTCCATAGCTGATTCCGCTGAAAAAACCCAATCTGCGGCGTTGCTTCAATTTTTCAGTCACTGCGACGTACGATAAGTACGTCTCATTCCCTGAGAATTTCGCGCCTTGCATCTCGGGCTTTTTGAGCAGAATCATGTTTCAGACTTTTTGCAATGTAATAATAACTGTTAATTCGAAAAATTATGAGAGCTGCTTTCACTCCCATTGTAGCTATATTGGCCTTTATGTTCCTCTTTCCTGCTGTCCTGATATCAGGCATTGTCGATGATTCCGGGAACTGGATTCACAGACTTGCAAGGCTCTGGGCAAAAATTATCATTAGGACATCGGGTGTCAAGATAGAGGTGCAGGGCCACTGGCATATACCTATAGGAACACCTGTGGTATTCGCCTGCAACCATGCAAGCCAATTTGACATACCTATAATGCAAGAGACCTTGCCTATACAATTCCGTTTTGTAGTCAAAAAAGAACTCTTCAAAATACCCCTCTTTGGCTTTGCTCTGCATCACGCAGGTTATATACCCATTGACAGGTCCGGTGGTAAGGCCGCCTTGCGCAGCCTGCAAGAAGCTGCTGAGAGACTAAAAAAAGGCACCCCTATAGTCATCTTCCCGGAGGGTACCCGCAGCCCTGACGGCCGATTGATGCCCTTTAAGGTGGGAGGAATACTGATTGCAATTAAGGCCGGATGCCCTATAGTGCCAGTAGCCATAAGCGGCAGCCATAAAGTGCTTCCAAAAGGGAGCATCAGGATACACCAGGGCCGGATAAAGGTGACTATCGGCCTCCCTGTTCAGACCATAGGCCCAGACGGCCCTATCCCCAAAAATATTGTGACAAAAGAAGTGTGGGATAGCATTTCCGCCATGCTGGATGAAAAACGCTAGCCAAATCCTGACCATTCATGCCATCCTGGATACTACCTACCGTAACATTTATACTGGGGCTGGTTATTCTCTCCGGCGGGGCTGAAGCTCTTATTAGAGGAGCCATACGCATGGCTCGCCTTTGGAAAATCAGCCCGATTGTAATCGGCCTCACCATTGTAGCCTTTGGCACTTCGGCTCCGGAAATGGGTGTGGCATTGTCAGCAGCCCTTTCCGGCCAGCCTGATATCACCATGGGAAACATTTTGGGGAGCAATATAGCCAATACAGGACTGATCCTGGGGCTTGGGGCCTTGCTCACTCCCCTGCCTGTCCGTCTGAGGATGCTCAGAATAGAGATACCCTTATTAATAGTGGTAAGCATGGCTCTCTGGGCATTTGCAACAATGGGCCATCTTGGACGTCCGGCAGGCCTGATCTTACTCATCACCTTTACAACCTATTGCTTGGCCCTGTATCGTCACAGCCGGGAAAAACCCTATACACTCCAAGTAGAATTCGACAAGTCTCTCAACCGCAAAAGTTCCTTTTGGCTTGACCTTGTACTGGTTATAGCCGGGCTGGTGGGGCTGGTTATCGGTTCCAAATCACTTGTTTGGGGGGCTGAAAACATTGCGGTGTATCTGGGTATACCTGAACTCATTGTGGGCCTGATTCTGACAGCCATAGGCACCTCCCTGCCCGAACTTGCCACAACAGTGGCAGCGGCCCGTAAGGGCCAGACAGATCTGATCCTGGGAAATGTAATAGGAAGCAATCTATCTAACCTGTGTGCCGTACTTGGCGTCACGGCTTGTATTACCCCAATTGATATCAACCCGGACCTGCTCCACAGAGATTTTCCTGTAATGGTGGCCTTCAGCCTGGTCCTATTGCCTGTTATGAGGATTGGGATGAAAGTGACCCGATGGGAGGGAGCAGCCCTGCTCCTGTCGTACATCGTATATGTTATTTCCCTGGCGGTCTTCTGAATAATGATTGACCTGTCTTCAAGTCTAAATCCGACTCAGCTTAAGGCCGTAACACACAAAATCGGCCCGCTTCTTGTTGTTGCAGGACCCGGCACTGGTAAGACCAGGGTCCTCAGCTACCGAATCGGACACCTTATAGAAACAGGTGCTGCCAAACCTGACCAGATACTTGCCATGACCTTTACCAATCAGGCAGCAAAGGAGATCTCCGAGCGCGTATCCCTGCTCCTGGACAGCGAATCCTCCACAGAGTGCATTCATAATGGGCAAAAAATCCCTAAAATAAACACCTTTCATGGCTGGGCACTTGGATTTTTAAAACAGACCCTGGGTGAAGACGCACGGCTTCCCATAGACGAGAAAGACGCCAGGGACCTTTGCCAAGAGGCGGCAAAAAAATTGGGATTACCAGACACAAAACCTCAAGGACTTTATGAACGTATCTCAAAGGCCAAGCAGCACTTCCCCCCAAGGATAAATAAAGACGAAGATCTGGAGGCCCTGATTCAGGCATATCATGGGCTCCTTGAAAAATACGGTCTCTGGGACTATGACGACCTTCTCCTGGAGGCCCTGCGGCTCCTTGAATATACTGAAATCAAAGCAAAATTTTATGGGGATTTCCCCTTTATCCTGGTAGATGAATTCCAGGACATAAGTCCTGCCCAGTATTCCCTGATCAAATTCATGGCAAAGAAAGACGGAAACATCACGGTAATCGGTGACCCAAACCAGGCCATTTACGGATTCAGGGGCGCAAGTTCTGAGTTCATACATTGTTTTAATGCGGATTTCGAAAATGTTAAAACTGTGGTTCTGGACATTGTTTACAGGTGTCCCCAGGTATTTCTCGACGCTGCAACAAGTCTTATCAAAGACAGATCGGCTGTGCGTCTGAAATCCGTCAAGGACAAGTCGCCGAAAATCAAGATTAAACCCTTTGGAGATCCCTCAGCCGAGGCAAAGTGGGTGGCAAGGACCATTGAACAGGTAGTGGGTGGACTCAGCTTTGTTTCGCTTGACAGTGGCACAGCAGAGGGTAACACCCTAAGAAGCCTTTCAGATGTAGCGGTACTCTTCAGGGCCAAAGCGTTGGGAAACCAGGTTGCCGAGGCCCTATCAAGACAGGGGATACCCTTTCAGCGGGCAGACACCTCTGATCCGCTTGCCCAAAAAGAACTTCGCTCTATATGGCGTCTCTGGGAGGTCCTGAAGGGACGAACTGTCCGGTATCATCTGTTAAAACTCCCGGGTGGTAAGGACCTGTGGAGCAGAAAACTTCTTGACTTAAAACCCGGACTTCAGGGCAAAGATGGTCCTCAACTCCTGAGTTACATAATCGACATTCTTGATCTTGACCCAAACAGGCCTCTTCTCAGGGCCCTTGCGCGTGCCATCAAAAAACATCCGCATGTGGATTCCCTTGCAGTCCTGCTTCGTAACGAGGCCGACATGCTGGATATCAACATAGAAGCAGTTTCCCTGCTTTCGATCCATGCGGCCAAAGGCCTTGAGTTCCCGGTAGTCTTCCTGATCGGATGTGAGCCTGGAATACTTCCATGGAAAGAGGCAGACCAGGAAGAGGAGAGACGGCTTTTTTACGTAGGCATTACCAGGGCATCTGAAGAAATATACCTGAGCCATGTGAAACACCGAAGGCTTTTTGGACAGATGATGCATGGCGGCCCAAGCCCCTTTATTGCTGATATCCCTGAAAAACTCCTGGTCAGAGAAAAGGCCCAAAAACCCAGAGCACCCCGAAGGCCAAGGCAGAAAAAACTCTTTTAAGTTTTGAGCCTTTTACAAAAGGCTCAAAGCACAGATTGCATTATGTGTCATATGTGTCATGTTGTATGATCAAAAAGAAAAAGGCCCCGGCTGGTTTAAGCTGAGGCCTTATAAGAGGAGAAGAAGGGCTTTGGAAAGCCATTCTACGGAGGTATTTAATTTATCGGAAATATCTCTAATCGACTTTAACTTTTTTCCTTTTTTTTTATTTTTTTTCACTTTCCTTATTATAGCACATAGTCAATCTGCCTCTGAAGCCGCAATGGGCAGGGAAATAAGGCATGTGCTATTGGGTTTTTTTCTGCCTTGTGGTAAATCATGTAAAAATATCATAACTATTCAGGTGAATAGACTGAAGGTGGAAGGTGGAAGGCTTTTAGGGACGGAACTTAGGCATTCGATCGTTGCGAGATGATTGATCTATTTCAGCCTTCAGCCTTTAACCTAAATACCTAAGGAACGTACAATAAATAACTTGAACAAATTAATGTCTTTTTTGCCGTCTTCTTCGTTGCTCGTCGATCACATAACCCGTTATGCTCGCTCCTCGCGCCTTGAATACAACAAAAAATCCTATTAATTTTTGTTCAACTTATTTATCTCCCGTTCCTAAGTAGTTACAAAGGAGATTATACGTTCGTGAAGATAACTACCTCTGAAATTGAACATGTGGCCCACTTGGCCCGGCTCAGCTTTGATCCGTCTGAAATTGAAAGCTTCAACAGACAACTAAATGACATCCTAGGATATATAAGCAAATTAGAAGAACTGGATACTAGCCGGGTTGAGCCCACTACCCATGCCCTTGAACTTACGAATGCCTTTAGAAAGGACGAAGTAAAGCCTTCTTTGCCGGTTGGAAAAATTCTCTCCAACGCACCTGAACGGGAAGAGGGAGGGTTTGTGGTGCCAAAAATTATCTGATTAAGGAAATACAAGATGCCAAGTCTAATCGATCTGAGCATATATGAGCTCCACGACATCCTTAGCAAGAGAGAGGCTTCAGCAGTTGAGATCACAAAGGCCTATCTGGACAGGATAGGTGAAGTTGATCCAAAAATCAGGGCCTATCTGACAGTGACTGCCGACAAGGCCGTGGCCCAGGCAGAAGAGGCGGACAGACGCCTTAAAAAGGCAGACAATGTTACTCCTCTTACTGGAATTCCTCTGGGCATTAAGGATGTTATCTGTACCAGAGGGGTTAGGACCACCTGTGGATCTAAAATACTTGAAAACTTTATACCTCCCTATAATGCCACAGTAATGGAAAAAATCGAAGCCCATGGGGCTGTAATGCTGGGCAAATTAAATATGGATGAGTTTGCCATGGGATCATCCACAGAAAATTCTGCCTATCATCCTACCCACAATCCTTGGGACCTTGAACGAATCCCTGGTGGATCAAGCGGTGGTTCAGCAGCATCTGTTGCTGCCAAGGCCTGCGCAGGTTCATTGGGCTCGGATACAGGCGGATCGATACGCCAGCCTGCCTCATACTGTGGTGTTGTAGGTCTAAAACCTACATACGGCACGGTTTCTAGGTTTGGCCTTGTGGCCTTTGCCTCCTCACTTGACCAGATAGGACCCATTTCAAGGGACGTTACTGATTGCGCTTTGCTGTTGAACGCCATATCCGGCCATGATACCAGAGACTCCACCTCTGTACTCAGAGACGTACCTGACTACACCGGCTCCTTAATACCAGGTCTTAAGAATTATATTTTAGGAATTCCCAAGGAATATTTTATTTCAGGCCTTGACCCGGAGGTGGAAAAGGCCGTTAAGCATGCCGTTTCCGCCCTGGAATCCCAGGGAACCGAAGTGGTGGAGGTAAGCCTTCCTCACACAGAATATGCCGTTGCCACATACTACATTATCGCCCCTGCTGAGGCATCTTCCAATCTCTCACGTTACGATGGAGTAAAATACGGATTACGTGCGCCGGACTATAAAAACCTCATGGATATGTATAAAAAGACCAGGTCTCAGGGTTTCGGCCCGGAGGTCAAGAGAAGAATAATGATAGGGACCTATTCCCTTTCAGCCGGATACTACGACGCATATTATAAAAAGGCCTCCCAGGTTCGGACTCTTATCACCCGGGACTTTAAAAAGGCATTTGAACAATGTGATGTGATTGCTGCCCCTGTTGCCCCGACTACAGCGTTTAGGCTTGGAGAGAAAGCAGACGACCCACTTCAGATGTATTTATCTGATATCTTTACAATTCCGGTAAATCTGGCAGGCATCCCAGGGATCTCCGTGCCCTGCGGCTTAAATAGCAGCGGGCTCCCTATAGGACTTCAATTAATGGCAGGACACTTTGATGAAGCAAAGCTCCTCACTGTTGCGTATAACCTGGAACTGGCTCTAGGCCGCTGCAAGAACTGGCCTTTGGCTTGAAAATTGTTGATTAGTGATTGGTCTTGCAACCCACATCTCTGACCAACTCTTAACTCTTAACTCTGGTAAACCAGAGGATTATCCCAAGCGCAAGAAACACCAGGCTCAACAACTGCCCCATGGTTATCCAGTTTAAAAAGACATAGCCCATCTGTGGATCCGGTTCTCGAAAGAATTCAACCACTATACGACATATGGCATAGAGGACCAGAAAAAGGGCCAATTTCTTCCCGTATGGCCAAGCCTTGCGACGGAAAGACCACAGGACTATAAAGAGTAAAAGCCCCTCAAGCAGGGCCTCGTAAAGCTGGGACGGATGCCGGGGCACCTGCCCCCCTTGGGGAAAGATCATGGCCCAGGGTACATCCGCAGGGCGACCAAACAGCTCTCCGTTAATAAAATTCCCTATACGTCCCAGGCCGAGGCCCACTGGCGCTGTGACCACAAAGCGATCAGACCACTTCCAGAAATCCAAATCATGCCTCTTACAATATATCCATCCGAAAAAAACAACTCCTGCCACTCCTCCATGAAAGGACATGCCTCCGTGCCAGACAGCAAATATCTCTAAAGGATGCTCAAGAAAGTAGGAAAAGTTGTAAAATAGTACATAGCCCAACCTGCCTCCCAAAATAATCCCTAAAATCAGAGAAAATAAAATCCCCTCTAGTTGACTCAATTGAGATGCAGCGGAAGGCCCATGATATTGGGGGTCGGAAAGGGCATTTTGACAATCTTCAAGAATCTGTTTTCGCACCAATAGGTAAGCTGCCCCGAAACCGAGCAGGTACATAAGACCATACCAGTGGATACCTATTGGACCAATACGGATTATTACCGGATCAATATCCGGAAAAGCGAGCATCGACCCTATTGTTTCTCCTTGCGATCGCTAAGGGTAATGACTTTCGATCCGCCGGTCGGCTTAGGTTGGTCCGGCCCCTTATCCTTATCCTTAGTGGCTTTCCCGGGTAAGTTAACACCTTGCTTGAGTAAAACAGCCTCCAGCAGACTATAATACTGCTGAATCAGCTTAGGATTGATATCTGACTCCAGGACAAAAAAGGATACCCGGCTCCGCTGTACTCGAATAGAGGAGACAGTCATGGCTGTGAGAACGTGGGGGTGGACAACAGGACCACGATTCTGATCATATAACACGGTACACGGGAAGTAGAGATCAAAAAAAGCCGCCTTTTCCAGAGCAAAAAGAACTGTCTCGGTCTGACGGTTGTATCTGATCTCTCCCAATATCAGTCCAAGCCCATCCACTTCTATCAAGACCAGCTCTTTGGCATTTTGACGCAGCTTCATACGTGGATCTCCTCAGATTCTGATATTAAACGCTTGGTAGGTGGAGAACGCCGCTTCCTCCTGCGGGATTTCTTTAAAGGCTTTGGTCCCGGACGGAGATGTGGATCAGGACCAATGACCGGTTGCCCCAAGACCTCCTGTACTAAATCATAAAACATGATGGACTCCCGGAACGTGGCCTTGTTCCAAACACGCTTGGGCCACTTACCCTTTGCAAGACATATGGAGATATTCCACTGGCTGGCCAGGATCTGAGCTGCCATGTCTCTTACAGATCTCCTGAAATCATACGGATAGAGAATCTCGCTCAACATGGACCTCACTTCATAAGTAGGCCACTTCAGACGGTCAACCTTAAGAGCTTTCCACTCTGGTGTTACACATAGCCGAGGGTACGCGAAAAGTGCCAACATAAGGGCCTCACTGACTTCAACACCATCATTTACCATACGATCAAGATGCCCCAGAAGCCCGAAAAGCAACTTTCGAACAAGACCCTTTTCCTTGCTCTCAAGGACTGAAACATAACCGGAAAAGACCGAGGCAAACAACCCGCTCTTAAGCATGAGCTCGGCCCATGGCCTGCTGTATCCGGAACATAAATCCTTGAGCCACTCATCCCTTACCCTGGAAATTGCACATAGATGAAGCTTATCACTGTGCCTGAGCAGGCTCTCCCAGGTATTGGTCTCTATTGTAAAACCCGTCCTGGCCGCGTGTCTTACAGCACGCATCATCCTCACAGGGTCCTTCAGGCATCTGTGTTCCGGATCATTACCTATGAACTTAATGATCCCCTGTTTAAGGTCTGACATGCCCCCCACATAATCAATTATACTGAAGTCTGCGATATTATAGAAAAGTCCATTGATAGTGAGGTCTCTACGAAAGGCATCCTCCTGAGGAGAACCAAAGATATGGGTATCCCCAATCTCCTCACTCGCAGATTCCCGGTCATCGTAATCACTCCGGCACCTGAAGGTTGACACCTCAATTATTTTCCCACCTCGGAAATATACGTGAACCAGCCTGAAACGCCGGCCTATGATCCGGCTGTGACGAAAAAGTTTTTTCAACTCTTCCGGCTTGGCGTTAGTTCCAATATCAAAATCCTTTGGCCGCCTGCCAAGAAGCAAGTCCCTCACACTCCCGCCAACTAGATAGACTATGTAGCCATTGTCCTTCAGACAGTAAAGGACCTTCAATGCCTCCCTGTCTATATCCTTCCGACTGACACAGTGTTCCGGACGGGAAATTATCCTGGGATGGTTTCCCGAGTCCCTAAATAGATCGGGTTGCTCAGCGGGTAAGCGTTGGGCCGGCTGTGCAGATACAAAGGGCCTCTTTTTGTAGGACCTCTTTCTGCGGCTGTATTTATTGGCTTTTGATGAGGGTTTTAACATAAAT
>JAGGRV010000487.1 GCA_021159445.1 Deltaproteobacteria bacterium
TTTGAAACCTGAAAAAGGCTGTTGGCTGTCAGGGGGGAAAGTGAATAATTACGTTGAGGTTAATTGAGTTACTTGAATATGTCAGATATAAATCACCAAATCACCAAATCACCAAATCACCAAATTCACATGATTGGCATTTGCGGTACCGGGATGGCTGCCCTTGCCGGTTTGCTTAAGGAAAAGGGCTACGAGGTAAAAGGATCTGACAGTCAGGCCTATCCACCTATGAGTGATGTGCTCAAGGGACTGGGTATTCCTGTAACCCTGGGATACCATCCGGACAATCTGGTTTCTAACCAGCCCGATCACCAAATCACCAAATCACCAAATCACCCACTTCCAGACCTTGTAATAATAGGAAATGTGATCCGGGCCGACAATCCTGAGGCCGGGTATGTGGTCTCCAGGGGCATTCCCCATCTCTCTTTTCCAGAGGCCTTATCTCTTCTGTTTCTGGAGGACATGAAGCCTTTAGTAGTGGCCGGCACCCACGGCAAGACCACTACCTCTTCTTTGCTGGTTTCTGCCCTTGAGGCTTCGGGTGAAGGCCCTGGTTTTATGGTGGGTGGAATGCTTAATGCCTTTGAATCCGGTTTCCGCGTGGGGCGTCCTCCATGGTTTGTACTTGAAGGAGACGAATATGACACGGCATTTTTCGACAAGAGACCGAAGTTTTTACACTATCGTCCATATGGTGTGATTCTTACCAGCATAGAATTTGACCACGCGGATATATATGCTGACCTGGATGCAATAAAGCAGGCCTTTTCCAAACTGGTTGCCTTGATTCCGTCAGAAGGGATCCTTGTGGCCTGTGCGGATTGGCCGGCGGTTGTGGAGGTTTGTGCTCAGGCAAGGTGCAAGGTGGTGACATATGGTGAAAGTCAGGGATGCCAGTGGCAACTGGCTGATCTTTCTGTTGATTCCACTGGTACAAGGTTCACTGCTGTGCACAATGGAGAGATCTGTGGCGAGGCACGGTTAAAACTTCCCGGCAGACACAATGCCTTGAATGCTTTGAGTACTCTCGCGTTGTGCAGCCATCTTGGAATGGAAGAGGATGCAATTCTTAAGGGCCTGGGCTCTTGTGCCGGAGTAAAGAGGAGGCAGGAAATCAGGGGGGAGGTGGCCGGAGTTATGGTAATCGATGATTTTGCCCATCATCCAAGGGCGGTCAAGGAGACCCTTGCTGCGCTGAGGTCAGTATATTCCGGCCGTCGTCTCATAGCTGTGTTTGAGCCAAGGACCAATACCAGCAGAAGGAGTGTCTTCCAGGATATCTATCCTCATTCTTTCAGTCCTGCTGATCGAGTGCTGGTGCGAGAGGTGCCTGACCCGGAAAAGGCCCCGCCCGGAGACAGGTTTTCATCCAAAAAGCTGGTGGCTGATCTCAAGGACAGGGGCATTGATGCGGCCTACTTCCCGGATGCCGGCGCAATTCTTAAGGACCTTGTGGCAAACTGTTCTGATGGTGATGTAGTGGTGATACTCTCCAATGGTGATTTTGAAGGCCTGCATGAAAAGCTGTTGTCCGCTCTGTCGTTAAGTCGTCAAGTCGTCGAATCGTCAAGTCGTCGAATCGTTAAATCGTTAAATCGTCAAATCACCAAATCACCAAATCACCAAATCACCAAATTTAAGGAGCTGTGCAGGAGTTCAAAGGGGCCTGCCAGGAGGGGCCGTCTGCATACTGCGCACGGTGTAGTGGAGACGCCCGCATTTATGCCGGTTGGGACCCAGGCCACTGTAAAGGCATTGACACCTGAAGACCTCAAGGAATCCGGGGCCCAGATAATTTTAAGCAATACCTATCATCTGTATCTGCGTCCTGGTTATGAGATCATAAGGGAACTCGGCGGCTTGCACCGGTTCATGGGGTGGGATCGTCCTATTCTGACAGATAGCGGCGGTTTTCAGGTCTACAGTCTTGCAGCACTCGGAAAGGTTGAGGAGGAAGGGCTTACATTTCGCTCACATATAGACGGGTCTCTTCACAAACTCACACCGGAACTTGTTATAGAGATCCAGGAGGCCCTAGGTTCAGACATAATGATGTGCCTCGACTCCTGCATCCCTTACCCTGCCGGTAAAGAAGATGTAAAAAATGCTACTGAACTGACCACACGATGGGCCAAGAGATCCTTGGAGGCGAGAACAAGGCGGGATCTTTTGTTATTCTCTATTGTGCAGGGGGGGATGGACCCTGCGTGGAGACAACGAAGTGCATTAGATCTCCTTGAATTTGGTTTTGATGGATATGCCGTCGGGGGGCTCAGTGTCGGTGAGCCAAAAGAACTTATGTTTGAGATGATTGATATTACAAGGCCCTTGATCCCGGACAGGTATCCTGTCTATGTAATGGGAGTTGGTAACCCGGAAGACCTGGTTGAGGGAGTGGCAAGGGGGGTTGATATGTTCGACTGCGTGATGCCTACCAGGAACGCCAGGAACGGGATGCTCTTTACTTCCTTCGGGCACATTGTTATAAAGAATTCTCGTTTTGCCAGGGATTCGAGGCCAATAGACCCTGCCTGCACGTGTTATACTTGCAGGAATCACTCACGTGCCTATTTGAGGCACCTTTTTATCGCAAAGGAGTTATTGGCCCATAGGCTTAATACTATTCACAACTTGCATTATTTTTTGCATCTCATGAAAGAGATGCGGGAGGCCATCGAAAAGGATAGGTTTGAGGCCTTCCAAGAACAGTTTTATATAAAAAGGGAGATCACCAGATGATGATACCGTCAATAGCTTATGCCATGGGCCCTCCTTCCGGAAGTGAAGGGGGAAACCCACTCACGGCCTTTCTGCCCCTGATCATTATTTTCGCTATTTTTTATTTCCTTTTGATCAGACCGCAGCAGAAAAGGGCAAAGGATCACAGAAACTTCCTGGATTCCTTGAGTCGTGGGGAAGAAGTGATAACCACAGGCGGGTTGATAGGCAAGATAACAGGCCTTACAGATAACGTTGTTACCTTGGAAGTGGCAGACAAGGTAAAGGTCAAGGTAGTACGGGCGCAAATTGCCGGCAAACCCCCCGGGACCAATAAGTAACGTCTATTGTAACTGTTCACGATATTACAACGCCCACTTTACCGTAACCCACCGAACCGTAAGCGTTTACAGGGTGCTGCATATGCGAGGCGTACGGGTACGCAGATGTACTTCCCGTACTTCAAGTGCCCGGCAACAAAGCAGATGCGGTGCCCTGTGAACCCAACCCACCGAACCGTAAGCGTTTACAGGGTGCTGCATATGCGAGGCGTACGGGTACGCAGATGTACTCCCTGTACTTCAAGTGCCCGGCAACAAAGCAGATGCGGTGCCCTGTGAACGCTTACCTATTTGCCAAGGCAGAAATGGCTAAAAATATGATCCAGCACTTCGTCAGTAATGCTATCTCCTGTAATTTCTCCCAGGACATTCATTGCGTCTCTTAAGTCAATAGAAACCAGATCAGGACTGATACCCTGAGAGATATTGTCAATTGCCCTGTTCACAGCCTTGCAGGCCGTCTCCAAGGCCTCTTTTTGTCTTAGATTAGGAACTATATCCGGTGGCTCTGCCGGTGCTTCATCCAATAATTTATTTATCAGAAGCCTTGACAGGTTCTCAAGCCCTTCTCCTGTAATTGCAGAGGTCCCTACCCAAACGCTGCCGGTCATCTCTTGCATCCGGCTGAAGATCTTGCTTGCCTGCTTTCCGGCTATGGATTCCCAGGAATGAACCTTGTCTATTTTGTTAAATACTACGAGAATTTTTTTTCGCTTTTTAAGGACATCCAGCGTCTCCAGTGCCCCGAAATCTTCCGGGCACAAAGGCTCACTCAGATCCAGCATCCAGAGAGCAGCCTGTGCGAATTTTGCTTTTTTTCGAACTTTTTCAATACCAATTGTCTCTATTGGATCGGGGTCCGGCCGAATGCCGGCAGTATCAATCAATCTAACCAATATCCCTTCGATGTTAAGAACTGCCTCTATAGTGTCCCTGGTGGTTCCGGGGATGGAGGTTACAATGGCTCTGTCCTCACAGGCCAGGGCGTTAAGCAGGCTGGATTTCCCGACATTCGGCCTTCCGACAATCAGGACTTCCGCCCCTTCCTTATAGATCTTTCCCCTGTCGAATGCATTGATCATGGCATTAAGGGGATTTTGAGCACCTGTTATCAGAAGTTCTCTGAGCTGGGTCTCTGTGATAATTTCTATGTCTTCATCCGGATAGTCTATGGCGACTTCAAGGGTGGCTATAGATTCTTTGATAGTATCGCGGATTTTTTGAATCCCTTTGGATAGACATCCCTGCAATTGTTTGACCGCAAGTTGCCCTGCGGTGTCCCCGCAAGCTAGAGACAGGTCAAGCACGGCCTCTGCCTGGGTAAGGTCAATTCTTCCGTTCAGAAAAGCCCTTTTTGTAAATTCGCCGGGATCTGCCAGACGTACACCTTGTCCGATCAGTGTCTCAAGAATACGACGTAAGATTGCAGGACCGCTGTGACATTGGATTTCCAGGACGTCTTCTTTTGTATAGCTGTGAGGGGCCTTCATCAGTACGGCCAGAACCTCGTCCATAACGGTATCATCCCGTGGATCGCAGGCCCAGCCGTAGTAGAGTCGATGGGATTGTATTACTTCAATGGGCTTTGCCGGCCGGAATACGGATCTGAAAAATTGTGCTGAAAGAGGACCGCTTACTCGAACTATCCCTATCCCGCCTGGTCCTGAGGGAGTAGCCAGGGCAGCTATTGTGTCGTCCTCTCTAGATATGTCAAGCATAAATAGGTAATTAGGTAGAAGGTGGAAGGTAGAAGGCTGAAGGTAGAAAAATATCAATCAACTCGTAACGCTCGAATGCCATGGGTTTTGTTCCTATTAGTCTTCAGCCTTCAGCCTTCAGCCTTCAGCCTTCCACCTAAACAGCTACTTTTTTGTATTGCGTTGCCTGGGCCTGGCGGGGTTGATCACGACCTTGCGCATGATTCCTTCACCTACACTGTGGGTGCGTATGCCCTTGCCCTTGAGGGTCAAGTGGACCAGTCTACGCTCCCTTGCCCCCAATGGCTGAAGTGTTACCGGGCGTCCGGTTTTTTGGGCCTTTTTTGCCATACGGTGCGCAAGAAGCGAAATGCTCTTCTCCCTTTTTTCCCGATAGCCCTGTGCTTCCAGCTTAACCCCGGTACGGCTTTCGACCCTGTGTCGCAAAATACGGTTAACAATATATTCTAATGCATTAAGATTTTGGCCTTCTTTTCCTATGATCAGGGAAAGATCTTCCCCTGATATATCCAGATACGATCCTTCTTTGTCGACCTTGATCTCTATCTGTCCCGCAAGGCCGGCCCTATTCAAAAGTTCCTCCGTGATCTCCATGGCAAGAGAGATGTGTTTGTCCCGATCTTCCGGAGCCTCTTTGCCAGGTTTGATCACATCCTTTTCGGATTCAGGTGCTTCGGGTGTAACACGATTGGCTTCAGCCTCTATCGGCGCGTTTTCTTCTTCTGGTTTTTTTTCTGTAACCGGAGGAGTGAGCTCTTTAAGCACGGCCTGTATCTTGGCCTTGCGTCCTCCCAGTCCGAAGATGCCTGTGGACCCCCTGGTAAGTATATTGATTTCAAGATCGTCAGGCTTTGCCTCAAAATATTTGCATGCAGCTTCTATGGCATAGTCTACGGTTTTGCCGTCAAATTCTTTTGATTCTTGTGTCGGTACGGAAGATTCATTATGTGTCATTATTTTTTATTCCACTTAGTATTTATATGAAAGTCTTAGATTCTCATGCTTCGTTGTGCCTGTCTGCGGGCATGGAGATTAGTCGGTGAATTTGTTCACATAGTGTTGCTGTGCGATAGTAAGCACGTTGTTAATCAACCAGTAGAGTACCAATCCCGAGGGAAAATTGATGAACATACAGGTAAATATCACAGGTAGAAATTGCATCATGCGGGCCTGGGTAGGGTCAAGGGAAGAAGGGCTTAACTTCTGCTGTAAATACATAGAAAGGCCCATAAGCAAGGTAAGTACTGGTATGCCTCCCAGGTAAGGAATGTTTACTCCGGGTATCATTAGACGGTCAGGAGCTGAAAGGTCATTTATCCACAGCATGAACGGGGCATGACGCAGCTCTATTGATTGAAGTAATACCTTATATAAGGCAAAAAACACCGGGATCTGCAGCAGCATGGGCAGACAGCCGCCCATAGGATTCACCTTGTAGGTTTTATAGAGCTGCATGAGCTCCTTGTTCATTTTTTCTTTATCTTTCCCATACTTTTCCTTAAGCTTAGCCATTTTTGGTTGAAGTTTCTGCATGGTCTTCATGGACTTTGCGCTTTTTTGTGCCAGGGGCCAGAAGGCAACCTTGATCAGTATGGTAACAATAATTATGGCCAGGCCATAATTGTGAATATATTGATAAAGGAATTTAAGGAAGTACAAAACGGGCTTGGCAATTGGATCAAACCAACCAAAATTTATGGCCTTAGAAAGATTGTGCCCCAAGGCGTTCAAACGGTCGATATCTTTTGGTCCGAAATATATGCCCAGATTTAAGACTTCAACTCCTTGCCCTGCGCTTTTAGGAGACGGCTTGAGTGCAGTCAGTCGGCTCTCTGTCAGACCGTCAGCCCCTTTTTTCTCAATCAATATATTCCAGGGGCCTTCGCTGATAATCGGGATCAAGGCTGTAATGAAATAGTTGTCACCGTAACCGATCCAGTCAACCGAACCTGTGTACGTATGTTTTTCCCCGTCATCCAGTTTTACTTCTCGCAACGAATCGTTGCCATAGTAGGCAGTGCCTGTAAATGTAAACCTGTTTGTATTCTCGCCGGGCTTATTGTACAAGCACAATGATCCGGGAATGGTTCCCGCCCCTGATAAATAAACAGATAGATCTATCCAGTAACTTCCCTGGTGGAATGTGTATTCTCTCGTGATTTTAATGCCATTTGGCATATTGCAGGTAAACTTCAGTTGTGCTTCCTCACCGGTCTGAGTCAGCTTCAGGCCTTCCTTATCCGGTTCAAAGAATTGGGAAGACAGGTCTACCGGCGGCTGAGATTCCATTTGAAGCCCAAGGGGTAGATGCGGGGGAGAGACATTGATCAAATTCACAGGAGGAGCGTCATCTGAAAGCGTTGTCAGATATTGCTTTAAGAGGTATTTCTTAACTGTGCCCCCTCTTTCTGAGAAAACGAGCCGGTAAAGATCCGTTTCCACGGTGATGTCTCTTGCCTTGCGAAGGGGTGCCTTTGTGTCAACTGGAATATCAGGACTTCTTATACCGCTTAGGGAAGAAACATCGGCGCCCCCATCAGTGCGAATGCGTTTCCCGTATTCATGGTCCGGGGCTTGCTCACTGACACCTGCGGCAGGGATAGTCTCAACACTGGTTTCTTTATGAGGTGGTTGTGATACATCGCCACCAAAGAAGAATTGAAATACAATCAATACTGCTATAGACAAAACTAAAGCTAATAATGTACGTGAATCCATTGTAGCAAACCTTAATAATCAGAAATAATCAGAGCCGTCTTCTAAACTCCATCTCCGGCTTTCCAATGGAGTTTTGTAAACGGCTAATCAATCAACCTTTTTTTTGCTGTGAAGGGCCTTCTTAACGTAAACCGGCAATCAGGGGACAGGGTCGTATCCGCCCGGAGTCCATGGATGACACCTTAGGAGTCGTTTAGTAGCCAACACAATACCTGTAATAGGACCGTGTTTAACAATGGCCTCCTCAGCGTATCGGGAACAGCTCGGATAGAAACGGCAAGACCTTGGTAAAATAGGGGAAAACAATAGTCTATATATTCTAATGAAAAAAATGATGAATTTACTCAATATGGTCTTAGTAATCAACTGTTAACACCTATTCGAGGCATCAAATGCCTTGACAAGATTGCTCTTGAGTTCATTCCAATCAAGGTGGAAAAATTTCCTGTATGGCACAAAAATCAGATCATAACCAGAAGGAAAAATCCACTTGTTCGTACGGAATAACTCCCTGATCAGCCTTTTGGCTCTGTTTCTCTCAGTGGCCCCACCAATTTTTTTACTGGCACTGATACCGATTCTACAGTAGGGCAAATAATTCCTTGCAGATATAATAGTAAGGCCAGGCAGCTTTATTCGTTTCCCCTTTCGATAAACCCTGACAAAATTTTTCGCGCCTGTCAATCTCTCTTTTTTTGAGAAAGATTGTGCATGTAAGGACTGCCTCATTTTAATTGTAAGGCCTTTTCGTTTTACGTCCAGAAGGCTTGCTTCACAATAACCTTTATGCTGATAAGCTTTGTCTCCCTTTTGCTCTGCGCCTGTTCAGTACTCTACGGCCTGCTTTTGTACTCATACGTTTACGAAATCCGTGGGTCCTCTTTCTTTTTAAATTGCTCGGCTGAAAGGTCCTTTTCATATTACTTAGCTCCAAACTCCCAAATTATCCGGGCGATATTATGCCAAAATTGTGTCTGAACCGCTTTTTTGTTCAGACACTAAATACATGCGTGTGCCAGGGCTGCAAACAACAAAGGAGACAATTTATTCAAAAAAATTCAATATACTAAGAAAGATTTAGAAAAAGTATTACTCTGTTATGGCAAATACCCAACAACCTCCAAATTCATACCCACATGCTAAGTATATGTCAAGATAAGTTGCTGAACCAATTGAGCCACTTGCAAAACCCATCTTTTGTCCGATGGCTGAGTTGTTCGTCGCGCCTTGCCCTTGAACAAAATCTGAAATTTTGCAAAAAAGGCTTATTGGGCTATCATTTCTTGCTAACTGGAAATGCCTTTAGTAGGGTTTAATCCCGTTTGAAAAAATATTTTGTTTTTTTGAAAAAAAGACACAAATTGTCATCAAAAGTCTAATATTAAGGAACGGGAGATAAATAAGTTGAACAAAAATTAATAGGATTTTTTGTTGTATTCAAGGCGCGAGGAGCGAGCATAACGGGTTATGTGATCGACGAGCAACGAAGAAGACGGCAAAAAAGACATTAATTTGTTCAAGTTATTTATTGTACGTTCCTAACTTAAGGTAATAATTATGTTTTTAGGTTCTCTTTTAGGGCGGTTCTCAAGCGATCTGGCCATCGATCTCGGAACTGCAAATACATTGGTATATGTGAAGGATAAGGGCATAGTCCTGCGCGAACCATCTGTGGTCGCAGTGCGCAAGGATATCAGGGCAAACAGAGTCGTGGCCGTGGGCAAAGACGCCAAAATGATGCTTGGGAGGACACCTGGAAATATTGTAGCTATCCGACCCATGAAGGATGGCGTAATTGCTGATTTTGAAGTCACAGAGGCCATGCTGCGCTATTTTATACGAAAAATACACGATCGGCGGACTCTGATTCGGCCTCGAATCAACATAAGTGTGCCGTCTGGAATCACTCAGGTTGAGAAGCGAGCTGTCCGGGAATCCGCCGAGTCTGCAGGTGCAAGAGAAGTTTACCTGATTGAAGAACCTATGGCAGCCGCTATTGGTGCGGGGTTGCCGATTACGGAGCCGATTGCAAATATGATAGTGGATATGGGTGGAGGTACTACGGAAGTAGCTGTCATTTCTTTAGCCGGGATCGTCTACAGTAAGTCTGTTCGTGTAGCAGGTGATAAGATGGACAATGCTATTTTACAGTTTATTAAAAGAAAATTTAATCTGCTGATTGGTGAACATTCGGCAGAAAAAATCAAGATAGCACTAGGCGATGTTTTACCTGAAGAACCTTATCAGGAGATGGAGATAAAGGGTAGAGATCTGGTATCAGGGGTGCCCAAGACCATAACGATTAATTCGTCAGAAGTACGTTCAGCTATAACAGAACAGATAGACACAATAGTCGATACGGTAAAAAGCGTACTTGAGCAAACCCCCCCGGAATTGGCTGCTGATATTGTCGATAAAGGAATTGTTCTGACAGGAGGTGTGGCCTTGCTAAAGAATCTGGATAAGCTCTTGAGAGACGAAACACATCTTCCTATAATTATTACTGACGATCCTTTATCTTCCGTGGTTTTAGGTGCTGGCATGTCTCTGGACAATCTTGATATCTTGAAAGAAGTTATGATCCATTAATTCAGCCGGCCATATTTTTTTGTTGCATATCGATTGTGCCATTCCACACTGGAAATTCAAAAAAACGCATGACGCCATATTTAGTCCTGGCCGTTGTAGTTTTTTTGATCTTTGTAGCGGTGGGCCTGCGTTTTGGTTCACCGGCCGTTGTATCTCCAGTCAAATACTTTTTTATGGACTTAACAGGCTATTTGCAAAAAGGCCTTTCCGGACCCTCGAGATGGGGAAAAAAATTTTGGCGATCATACCTGGCCCTTCAGGACGTTGAGTTAGAAAACAAGGCCCTTCGTCAAGAGATAGTCCAACTTCAAAAAGAAATTGGCCGGTACCGTGAGGCCCTTATTGCCAATGCCCGTTATAAGAGGTTATTGGAAATAAAAGAGGATGCCGGCGCTACGGCAATAGCGGCCAATGTGGTTGGAGTAGATTTGGCTCCATGGTTGGCCACAATTACTGTGGATCAGGGTCGCAAAGACGGGATAAGGCCGGGGATAGTGGTTATGTCCGGAGCGGGTGTTGTAGGCCAGACAATGGAAACTTCCCTCCATTTTAGCAAGGTTTTATTGTTGTCTGACTATAACAGCGCGGTAGCCGCACTTATACAGCGGAATCGAGCCAGAGGCATTATAAAAGGCACTGGGAAGGGACGATGTTGCCTGGCCTATGTGGAAAAAATGGTGGATGTTGAGGTTGGGGATAGAATTATTACATCCGGCACTGACCGAATTTTCCCAAAGGGACTTTTGATAGGAAAGGTCTCTTCTGTAACTGAAGGTTCTATTTCTGATCTTTTCCAGGAAATCACTGTGACGCCGGCTGTTGATCTCAAAAGAATAGAAGAAGTGGTTGTTCTTGTTACAAATCAGCCCTTCGTGGAGTCACATCATTGAAAAAAGTAAGCGTTCACAGGGCACCGCATCTGCTTTGTTGTCGGGCACTTGAAGTACAGGAAGTACGTCTGCGTACCCTCCGCCTCGCATCTGCAGCACCCTGTAAACGCTTACAGTTC
>JAGGRV010000271.1 GCA_021159445.1 Deltaproteobacteria bacterium
TCGAATGAAAAACGAATATCCAAAACCGAACACTCAACGGCTATTTCTGTTTCTTCATCTTTTCCCATTCAACATTCGATGTTGGACGTTCGATGTTCGACGTTCATTACTAAATTTAGGTCCCCCAACGTGTGAATACGCCCGGATCTAGGAGCTAGAGTTTGGGGGATGTCGTAAAGTATGCCCGCCGGCATAGGGGCAAGGGGAAGGTGCTTTAACGGGAGTCCATTTTCTCATTACAGGGTCGTCAAAATTTGTGTGGCATGGAAGACAGAGTCCAACATAGAGGATTTTATCAAGTTCATGTGAGTTAAAGGGTCTGAGTCCCGTTCTTGATGTGCGGACCAGGGGTCTGCCTTTTATGTCGACAAAGGCATCCAGAGGGTGGTCTATGTCCATGGAGATAGAAGGACCGGAAAGAGAGGATGTGAACCTCCACCCATCAGGTCCAAAGGATAGACTGCCATGACCGAGCCCTAAGGCCCTGGGGTCTTGGTGGCATTCCCTGCAGGAGCGTCCCTTCTTTTGCGTGGTATGAGGGTCCATCCATGAAACAGTGAGCCGTCTGAAATAACTTGTCCATTTGCCGCCTCCATCCAGGAAGGAAATAAAATCTTGTCACCCTGGTACAAGGACAACCACTTCTTCTGTCTCGGTTTGAAGCCGACTTTTTTCAGAAAGAGCCTCCTGTCCTTCTTCGCCATGCTCGAATATTCCCAAAGGCGGGCATTCGTAACGGATAAATGAACGAAATTCTTCCCAAAGCCCAGGGGTCTCTTTTATTGAAATCTTATCCAACTGGGTCTTGCTTCTGTCCATCCGGACATGACAGCCGTAGCACTGAGGTACCCATGTACTATGGCAGGCCTGGCAGGACAGGCGGCGGTGAGTGGGATGCATACAGGCAACCGGATTAGGAGCATGGAGCGGATGAAGTTTTTTGTTTTGTTTGTTCTCAAGGACAAATGAGCTGTCTTTTTGCTGGATGTTGAGTTTGGGAAAACCTGAGGAATTTGGTGATTTGGTGATTTGGTGATTTGGTGATTTGGGATAGTCCGAGAAGAACTGAGATGTAACGGACGTGCTTTGAACGGGCTTGTTGACCGCAACAATGGTTTCTAATGTTTTAGACGTTCCGTGGCAGTCCCTGCATGTAACCTCCAGTTGCTCTTCGAAATGGGCATGGCGCTTTCCGTCTCCCATAATTTCTTTTTGGGTATGACAGTCAATACAGGTCAGCCCTTTTTCATGATGAATATCGTCCTTAAATATCCGGTAAAAACGGCCGTCAATTAACTCTCTGGAGGAAAAATCGCCTTCTTCATACGGAGTGCCATAGCCCTCAGACTCAAACTGCCCCTGATAGGACAGCCCAATACGCCCACTTCGGTTGTGACACAGGACACAGTTTTCCATGGGAATGACCTTAATTATCCTGGGGTGTCTCTCGTCTTTTGGTTTTTTTTCTTCGTCCTTAATAAAATGACAGGCAGTACATCCCCCGCCTTTGCTGGCCAGAAAACTGGGAAGACTCCCGCGTTCAACCCATAGATGGCAGCTCGCACACAACTTCCTGTAGTAGTCAAGGGCATGGGAGTTCATACCGGTATCTTTCAGTATTTTTGCCGAAAGGTCCTCATCGTGGTCGGGGCTCTCTCCCCAATAGAAGCGAAGGGTGCTGATGATGCCACGGTTTGTAGCCATAAGTGAATTCTTGACCCAGGTGACCTGCTTTGAGTGGCAGCCGGACTGACCGCAGGTTTGATCCGCAAATCGAAGTTCTCCCGGATTCAGAACCATTCCCATGTGTGCCCGTTGTTTGTCGCCGGAGAGCGGGTTCCCCTTATGGCACACAGCACATCCCAGGACTTCCCTCCCGTGGGCTTTATCCGGTTTTTCCTTGTGGCAGGAAAGGCAGAGATCTACTCGGCCGCTTAAGGTGGTTGTGACCTGCTTTACCTTGGGATTTTGGAATTTAGCCCCTGCAAGAACTTCCAGGTTGAGCATGAAAATTACTAGAATGGTCAACTGGATTATTAGATACAAAGGAAGTCTTTTCATAGGTGCCGGAAAAAGAAAGGGTAACCGTTCACGGGATTACAACGCCCGTTTTACCGCAACTCACCGAACTGTAAGCGTTCACAGGGTGCTGCAGATGCGAGGCGGAGGGTACGCAGACGTACTCCCTGTACTTCAAGTGCCCGACAACAAAGCAGATGCGGTGCCTTGTGAACGCTTACGAAAAAGGGCAGCCATTGCTGCCCTATTATTTTAATGATTGGAGCGGGAAACGGGATTTGAACCCGCGACTTTAACCTTGGCAAGGTTACACTCTACCACTGAGTTATTCCCGCGATGAACTGCATCTGATAATAGAAATGGTTCAGGAAACTGTCAAGACTTTCTTCTCAAGAGTAAGTTATGAGGTATACTATTCTATTGGTAACTACTCAGGTGGATAGGCTGAAGGCTGAAGGCTGTTAGGGAAAAGCACATTTTAAAGCCATATTTGGTGCAAGAACCAGATATTTCCGCCAAAGTACGGCAATCGTGCTCTTCTGACCCCTTCAGCCTTCAGTCTAAACAGCTTCAGCCTGACTACGTGAGTAGTTACTTCTATTGTTGTTAGTTAGGGGGAATTTTAACGTGAAAAACGATACTGCTCAAGCCCTTGAGGTTCCACTCGTATTGCGAGACATGCGCTGTGTGATTGTACCGGTGAGTGACCGTTCGAAGTCCCTGTCATTTTACAGAGACAAGCTAGGCATGCTGGCAAGAGCTTTGCCGGATGGAACATGGGAGGTATCAACTGGGCAGACTGCCCTGCGACTCGTGGAGTGCCCTTCAAAAAAAGACAGAATAACAGTGACCTTTTGGTTACCAATATGGGAACTTCTGCAAGCTCAGGACAGGCTCAGAACGTTGGGGCTTCAAGTGAACGGCCCGTCAGAACGGCTGGAAATAGAGCAGGTGCTTACTCTCAAAGACCCTGATAACCATAGCATTGAGTTGGTAGCCAGAGGCAGTCTCTCGGATCTGATGAAGCCCAGGCTCGAATTATCGGAAAAAAGAGGTCGAGGTCCTAGCGGCCAAACCTGGGAAAATTTCTATAATACGGTCCCGGTTGAGGATATGCCCTGGTATACTGATTGCCTTGACGAAGACCTGATCATAGCTCTATCAGAATATGCCCCTTTACCTGGGCGTTTGCTTGAGCTGGGATCTGGGCCGGGCACAGCCGCGGCCAGGCTGGCAGCCCTCGGATATGAAGTTGTAGCTGTTGATATAGCTACCGCTGCAGTTGAGCAAGCCCGTCTTCGTTTTGGCACTTTGAATCCGCATCTTACATATGAAATAGCTGACGTCTGTCAGCCCTTAGTTTATTTCGGGAGTTTTGATTATGTTTTTGACCGTGGATGCTTTCACGGTATTTCTCCTGAAGAGCGTAAACAGTATATCCACCATGTTTCGGAAGTCATTCGTCCCGGTGGCAGGCTTTTTCTAAAGGTGTTCAGTTGTGAAGAGCCGGGCGACAGGGGTCCTTATCGTTTTACCAAAAAAAAGATGGCAGAAATCTTTAAAGGGACCTTTTCTGTGCGTTATGCCACAAAAAGCACGTTTGAAGGTACTCTGGCCCACTCTCCAAAGGGACTATTTTTTGTCTTGGAGAGGTAGCTGACAAAAACAGTGTCTTACTTACCCGGCAGCCCGCCTGACATCGGTTGCTTGAGGTCCCCTGGGACTTTGCTCTATATCAAAAGTTACCTTATCTCCCTCTTGCAGGGAACGAAATCCTTCTCCTTGGATAGCACTATAATGTACAAAGACATCACCTTCATTATCCGTCTCGATAAAACCATAACCTTTCTTATCATTGAACCATTTTACCTGACCTTCCATAATTGCGATATTCTCCTTTTGTTTGTG
Source organism: Deltaproteobacteria bacterium (assembly GCA_021159445.1). Taxonomy (GTDB): domain Bacteria; phylum Desulfobacterota; class Dissulfuribacteria; order Dissulfuribacterales; family UBA3076; genus UBA3076. The sequence goes on from JAGGRV010000271.1 coordinate 3,928, forward strand.
CTGATACTTCTTGTCTGGTGTTACTTTGGTGATTACTCATGAAATCGTTTCGCCTTGATGAAAGATCGATTTCAAACGGGTCCCCAAATACCGAGCCTCACTTTTCTACTATAATTCTAGCTACTTCATTAAGAAAGTCATGCTTATCTCTTAGAAAAAAGTTTTTACCTTAGATCGAACTAGAAATAAAGACAAATTTCGTCCTACGATTCCTCTGAAAAACCCCAATCTGCGGCGCATAATTAAATGTTGAATGCTAAATGCTGAATTTTGAATTAAGGTATTTTTTAAATGTTCTTCCATAATTTAGCATTCAGCATTCAACATTTAACATTGTCTATAAAGGGGTACATCTCGGGCTTTTTGAGCGGAATCATGTTTCAGACTTTTTGCAGTGTAATCAGGATGATTTGTATGATTGTCTGTGACTAGTTGCTAACCGCGAGCACCTGTCCGGGATATATTTTACATCCAATATCCAGATCATTGATGTGAAACAATTGGGACAGAGATATATTGTGCTTACCCGCGATCTGTGAAGGGGTATCTCCATATTTAACGCAATACATTTCTTTCTTCTTAGATTTAGTTTGGAATTTTTCTTTTGTAATTTGTAACTGTTGGCCAACATGAAGACGAGTTGAAGACAAGTTGTTAAGCCTGTAAAGTTTCTTTGTTGTTGTGTTGAATTTTCTGGCGATAAGCCACAGTGAGTCCCCTTTTCTCACTGCATATTTCCCATTATGAAGAGTCGCAGCACCTTTGGCTAATAATTTTGGAACTTTTCTGCCGGCAACAGGTATCTTTAGTTTTTGTCCGGATTGTATAAAATGTTTTTTGCGAATATTATTTGCCTGGATAATATTCCGAACACTCGTATGATACTTAAGGGCTATAATTGAGAGTGACTCTCCTTTTCGAACCTTGTGATACACATAAGCCCTTTTAGGTGGGGACCACGCCGGAATATCTGCGATTTTGGCAAGAAGGATTTCGCCTTTTCCCATAGGGAGTTTGATGGCATAGGGGATACCTGGAGTGACATTATAGCGAAGTTCCGGATTTAGCGCGGCGAGGTCTTTCGCAGGTATATCCAGCTTGCCGGCCACTGTCTTTAAATTGACTTGTTTGTCAATGGTTACGACTTCATATGCTATCGGTTTGTCTGGTTCCCCCAAAGTTATCCCGTACTTTTCCGGATCTTTTATTATATAAAGCGTAGCCAAGAATCTGGGGACATAACGAGCAGTTTCCCTTGGAAGTTTTTCATATAGATCCCAAAAGTTGTCAAGATAATTGATTTTCTGCCTACGAATTTTCCGCAGAACCCTCCCCTCACCGCAGTTATATGCTGCGAGAACAGTGGTCCAGTCCCCAAATATCTGATGCAATTCTTCTAAATATGAAATGGCTGCGGCAGTGGATTTAGCAGGATCCAATCTTTCGTCAATCCAGGTATCCCTGTTCAAACCAAATTTGTAGCCCGTGGAGGGAATGAATTGCCACAGTCCAAGGGCGCGGGCGCGGGATAATGCCTTTACTTTGAACCCACTTTCGATGAGTGGCAACCATGAGAGATCTTCCGGCAGCCCTGCTTCCTTCAAGGCATTAACGATTTCGTCCCGGTACTTCCCTGAACGTTTGTAAGACTCTATAAAAAATTTCTTTTCGCGTCCCTGGAAGTTCTGGATCTCTTGTTTTACATGGCTGTTCATGATCAGCGGGATGGCTTTGTGATTCCCGTTTACCGCAGTATATCGCGATGCATGGATTTCCAAAATTCGCTTGGAAATCATAAATCTCAGGTCTTCCTTTTGCTGGATAAACTCCGGATCACTCTCCGGATCTACCTTTAGGATGAGCTCATATGCCTGATCCAAGGCGTCGATGGCTTTATTCAGGTAACCTTCAGCCCAAAATTCCTGGGATGCCTTGCAATAGTCCAGGGCGGCATCTAAAAGATATTGTTCTCCATCCGTTTCTTTAGTTTTAATGTCATCCTTGGAATCCTCTAAAAATCCGATTGTATGTCCTTTTGCATTTTTTGATGGAGGGATGCAATCCAAGAGTTCTTTGCTATCCTGGATACGAGTTTCTTTTTCGGAAATACAATTGGCAGGAAATTCATTGTGGTTTACGTTTGTGACTTTGGCTGCGGAACAGCCAAAGATGAGACACAGCAAAAAAAGAGGGATTACCCTTTTAATAAAAAAAAGATTCATGGGTCTTATTTTAAGATGTGCTGATTTGACACTGCTAACCTCTGAAAATTTTCGCATCGATACTATCCAAAATTTCTTCTTTTGCCAAGGGCAAATTTACTAAAAATTCAACAGTGTTCTGTATTAAAAGCGTTTTTCCTTATGAGATATCCAAGTATATAATTTTCCATTCAAATATCCAGTCTTTTTTGTAAGCCATCAAGAAATAATTAACTAATCATTACCATTTTATGTACTTCTCGTAAGTATTTACGCTTTTGTGTCTATGGCTGAATTTCCGGACTATTATCTTTATCGGTTTTCCCAGAAGTTTTGTTCAGTATTTTGAAGCTGTTTTTTTGGATTTTGTTTTAATGGCAAAACTAAACGGTTCCGGATAATGCCATATCAATGAGTTGATCAAGTAGTTTACTAAAGGAAACCCCCGCTGCCTCAGCGGCTTGGGGGAATAGGCTGGTCGGAGTCATCCCGGGAATTGTGTTGGTTTCCAGGACGAATATTTTACCAGTGTGCGCAAGGATCATATCTGTACGGCTATAGGCCCGGAGTTGTAAGGCTTTATGAGCAACAACGGCTAGTGCTCCGGCTTTTTCTGATGCCTGCTTCGGTATATCTGCCGGGCAGATTTCTTTAGTGGCCCCAGGCAAGTACTTTGCATCATAATCAAAGAATGAATAGTTCAAGTCAGGGATGATTTCAACCACGGGAAGTGGTAAAAGTTCCTCAAGACCCAGGATTCCTATGGTGATCTCCCTCCCCTCTATGAAGGATTCAACCAGGACCCTGTTATCCCATTGAAATGCTTCTTTTATGGCAGGACCAAGCTTGTTTTCATCCGCTACCATCTTTATCCCCACGCTTGATCCTTGAGAGCAGGGTTTAACCATAAGTGGAATACCTATATGATTCACGATTTCTTTTGTGTCCACTTTATCGCTACGAAGGAGGTGAATCCATGGAGGAGTCGGTATCCCGGCCTCCTGATAAATCACTTTGGCAAGGTGTTTGTCCATGGCCAAGGCGCTACCCAGGACCCCAGAGCCTTGATAAGGTAACCCAATGAGGTCCAAAAGACCTTGTATGGTCCCGTCTTCTCCGTAACGGCCGTGAAGAAGGATAAAAGCAACATCCATGTGTGGTGTGTCTCTAATAAGTCGATCAAGATCCGTGGCCGGATCATAACGCGTGATATCGTAACGGCCTGGATCAAGGGCCTTTTCTACCTCTCGTGCCCCTGCAAGGGACACATCTCTTTCAGCAGAGCGGCCTCCACACAGGAGTGCCAGTTGTATTTTATTTTTTTCTGACATATTTTTAGGCGTTCACAGGTTCAGGGTTCACCTTGTTAAATTTCCTAAAGGGAACCCTATTAAACAGGGTGAACCGTTCAGGATTATGTTTTTTTGTTAATCTTGAGAGCCAGCTCGCGGGCCAACTGCCATGCCTGCTTGAGAGTAATTGTTTATTTCCAGTATGCAAGGAGTGTGAATGTCCCGCTTGACAGAGCCCTTGCTCAATATAAAGTAACTTGATAGCTTAGGAATTCCCGTCATTCAGACAGGACAAACAGGCCCGTTAAGATAAATAAAAATCCTGCCGGTGTTTAGGAGTATACGAAAACTAATATGAAACCAAGGAAAAAATCAAGCAAATCCGGCAATTGCCAGATTGTAATCAACATGGAGGCACCGGAGGAATGCCGGATAGGCCTTCTGGAGAATGGACGTCTTGAGGCCTTTGATATTGAGACATTTTCACATACCCAGACCAGAGGCAACCTTTACAAAGGCCGAATAGTAAAGATAGAGCCAAGCCTACATGCGGCTTTTGTTGATATCGGCCTTCCCAGAAATGGCTATCTGCCCTTAGCTGATATACACCCTGAATACTATGGATATGCTGAAAACAAAAAACGTATCCATGAATTTTTAAAAAAGGACCAGGACATTCTTGTACAGATAGTCAAGGAAGAGACTCATATAAAGGGATCTGCGATAACAACTTATCTGTCAATCCCAGCGAGGTACTTGGTGCTGATGCCCGGTACTGCTCAAGTAGGTGTGTCCAGGAAAATTGAGGATGAGGAGGAACGTCAAAGGCTTAAGCAGATCTTAAAGGCATGTAAGTTGCCGGAAGGTGTGGGACTTATTGCCCGGACAGTCGCTGAAGGCGTTCCAAAAGTAGAGATACAGAAGGATCTCAGGTACTTGGCACGACTCTGGAGCAACTTAAGAAAAAAGGCCCAGTCCGCCCAGGCCCCGGCCCTGATTTATAGAGACCGTGATCTGGTAAAACGATTTCTGAGGGACTATCTCACAAGTGATGTCGAGGAAATTTTGGTGGACCGGCAGGAGGTCTATGATAACATAAAGGCCTTTCTTCGCATCATTGCCCCCCGGCAGGTGGCCACTGCACGTTTATACCAAGGGGATGTCCCCATTTTTTCACACTTCGATCTTGAGACTCTGATAGAGCAAGTATATCAGCCCAATGTTCGCCTGCCTTCCGGAGCGCATATTGTTATAGAGCCAACCGAGGCCCTGGTGTCTATAGATGTGAATTCCGGGAAAAACGTCAGGGAAAAAAATATTGAGGAAACCGCACTAAAGACCAATTTGGAGGCTGCGGAGGAGATAGCCAGACAACTGCGTCTCAGAGACCTCGGGGGAATAATAGTTATTGATTTTATTGATATGCGTAACAGGGCCTACAGACAACAGGTGGAAAAGCGCATGAGGAAGTGCCTCAAAAAGGACCGTGCCAGGACGGAAATTGCCAGGATTTCACGGTTTGGTGTTCTTGAACTGGTACGCCAAAAAATTCGCTCTCCTGTGCAACTAGGCAGTTATTGCTCCTGTCCCTACTGTCACGGAAGGGGGGTGGTGATGTCTGTGGAGGCCCTTGCGCTGGCGGACTTAAGAAGAATCAGTGCTCATCTGGCAGGTAGTCATGAAAAGAATTCCGGGCAACTTGTGATGGAGGCCCCGCCTCAGGTTGTCTCATACCTGCTTAATCGTAAACGCTTAGAACTTTATAACCTTGAAAAAAACTTTGATGTTGAAATCAGGGTAGAAGTTAATCCGAATCTCGGGTTGGAAGAACACAAGCTGTATTCGAGAACTGCAAAAACCAGTTAAGTTTGGGTAAGACCTATGTTGAGCGATTAGCTGTTAGCCATTAGTGTTTAGCTTTGAAAAATCAAGGCATTACGTTAATTAGAAATAACACCCAACGGGTGAAAGTTTGTAATAGCAAAACATCCTGTAATTATTAAACTAATAGCTAACAGCTAAAGGCTAATCGCTCAATTTGGGTAACAGCAATACTATAGATTCACATTAAGGATCATTACATGTTTAATAAATCAAAACCTTTATCTTTTGAAGTCCCTGAATATCTCACAAGCCTTGTCCCTTATCCTCCAGGTAAGCCCCTTGAGGAACTCGAAAGGGAGTATGGGGTAAAGGATCCTATCAAACTTGCCTCTAATGAAAATTTATTAGGGCCATCTTCAAAGGCCCAGGAGGCCATAAGAAATGCAGTATCTTCTCTGCACCGCTATCCCGACGGTAGTGGCTACTACCTCAAGGAAAAGCTTGCCGGGTTGTTGGGAGTATCTTCTGAGGAGATAGTGCTTGGCAACGGATCCAACGAGTTGATAGATTTTTTGATAAGGGTTTTTATTCGACCAGGGTATGAGGTCATAAGCAGTGATCCGAGCTTTCTGGTATATTGCAAGATGGTGCAGGCCGTGGGGGGAAGCAATGTAGTCATTCCACTTTCAGAGTACCGTCACGACCTTGAGAACATATCACGGGCAGTTACACCGAAAACCCGCCTGATCTTTCTGGATAATCCCAACAATCCTACGGGCACGGTCATTCACAGGGCAGACTTCGATGCATTTCTGAAAGATCTTCCGGATCATTTACTGGTAGTCCTGGATGAGGCCTACATGGAGTTCGTTAGGACTGAGCAGAGTCCAAAGGCAGTGGAATATATGAAGCAGGACAGGAGGGTCGTAGCCCTTCGGACCTTTTCAAAGGCCTATGGTCTGGCCGGACTCCGAGTAGGTTATGGGGTTATGGACAGAGATGTGGCCAAATATCTGGAGCGGGTCCGGCAGCCCTTTAATGTCAATACCATGGCCCAGGCAGGGGCCCTCGCGGCCTTAGATGACCATCAACACCTTAAAAAGACCGTTGATGCCGTGTGGCAGGGCATGGATTTTCTCACGGAAAAACTTGAAGAGTTAGGATGCAGGGTAATGCCCAGTGAGACCAACTTCATTCTTATAGATATCAGCAGGGATGCCAAAATGGTCTATGAAAAAATGCTCAGGGAGGGAGTCATCGTGCGGGCAATGACTGCATATGGTCTACCCAACCACATCCGGATCACTGTTGGTCTCCCCGAAGAAAATTTACGGTGTGTTGAGGCACTGCAAAAAGTGCTGAAGATCTGAATCGGAGAAAAAATTATGGCCAGACCCCCTAAATGGCGAAAAGTTGATCAGGAGCCTGCGGTAACCTATTTCAAGCCAAGGGGCATACCGTTGCGCGGTCTTGATGAAGTAATTCTGACTGTTGAAGGTTGTGAGGCATTGCGTATGAGTGATATGGAGGGAATGGATCAGGACGCCGCTGCTATACGGATGGGCATTTCCAGACAGACCTTTGGGCGGATTCTGGCAACAGCCAGGAAGACGGTGTCTACTGCAATAGTAAAGGGTATAGGCCTGCGTATAGAAGGGGGTAACTATATCCTTAGTTGAGCGGTAAGCGTTCACAGGTTACATTAAAAAATGAACGTCCAACATCGAACATCGAACGTCCAACATCGAACGAAAAACAAATATCCAATACCGAACACTCAACGGCTATTTCTGTTTCTTAGGAACGTACAATAAATAACTTGAACAAATTAATGTCTTTTTTGCCGTCTTCT
>JAGGRV010000625.1 GCA_021159445.1 Deltaproteobacteria bacterium
GACGTAATTATTCACGGGATTACAACGCCCGTTTTACCGCAACCCGCCGAACTGTAAGCGTTTACAGGGTGCTGCAGATGCGAGGCGGAGGGTACGTAGACGTACTCCCTGTACTTCAAGTGCCCGGCAACAAAGCAGATGCGGTGCCCTGTGAACGCTTACCTTTTCACTGAACCGGGTATTGGCCGGCTGCCCGAAGAGTGGGCATGGCATATAGCCACAGCCAGGGCATCCGCAGCATCCTGAGCGGGTTTTTTGGACAGGTTGAGAAGTATCCTGACCATGTGTTGCACCTGGGTCTTTTCTGCCTTGCCGTAGCCAACCACTGCCTGTTTAACCGTCATGGGCGAGTACTCGAATACAGGGAGACCTCCATGGACTGCCGCCAGAATTACCACCCCCCTGGCATGACCAAGTAACAAAGCAGACCTTGCGTTGACTGAATGAAAGACGCCTTCTACTGCTGAGACTGTTGGATTGTGCCGGCCTATTACTTCCTTTAGACCTGAATAGAGTCTTTCGAGCCGCTCTGCAAAGGTGAGTTCTGTGCGCGGACGGATGATACCTGCATTGACGAAATGGAGCCTGTTATCCTCCCATGACACAACTCCATAACCAGTAGCACGCGATCCGGGGTCAATACCCAGGATGATCTCCCTTGGCATCCCTAGCCGACCTTTTCAAGGATTTCATCAGGAATATCAAAGTTGGCGTAAATGTTCTGGACATCGCTGTTTTCTTCCAGGCCCTCCATAAGTATCAGGAGTTGACTCGCCTGCTTTTCGTCCTCAATACTGACCGTGTTGCCGGGTAACATGGTGATTTCGGCGGTCAGTACAGGAATGCTATTGGCCTCCAGGGCGGACTTTACGTCTTCAAAGGATTCAGGGGCGGTGTATATCTCCCATTCGGATTCCTGCTCTTGTATATCTTCGGCATTTGCTTCAAGGGCTATAGTCATAAGGGTTTCCTCATCGGCCTTGTCCTTCTCAACCAGTATGAGTCCTTTTTTCTCAAATATCCAGGCCACGCTTCCCGGCTCTCCAAGGTTTCCACCCCTCTTAGCAAAGAGATGCCGCACATCCGCTACTGTGCGCTGGCGGTTGTCTGAAATAGTTTCAACCAGTATTGCCACACCTCCCGGACCATAACCCTCATATGTGACTTCCTCGTAATTTACCCCCTCAAGTTCGCCGGTACCTTTTTTTATTGCCCGCTCTATATTTTCCTTGGGCATATTTTCGGCCTTTGCAGCCGCTATTGCAGTCCTCAGTCTTGGGTTGGCTGCAAGGTCGCCACCACCTATACGGGCGGCTACCGTTACTTCCTTTATGATCTTGGAGAAAGCTTTGCCACGCTTGGCGTCTAGTGCCGCCTTTTTATGTTTTATTGTGCTCCACTTTGAATGACCGGACATAACGCCTCCATTTGTTTAATTTTTTCAAGATACTATAAAACCCAAGATTTTTCTAAATGGCAAGGTGCTAAGATTTTTTCTTTTTTTAAATTCAAAATTTAGAATTTAGAATTCAAAATTGTGCCTGAACGGCTTTGCCGTTCAGGCACTAAATACGTTCGAAAAAACGGCTTAGATCTTTATCAAGAAAGTGCTCTATCTTTCCAAGATATCGGCCATGTGTAATCAATACCTGCCTCCTGGCCTGGTCCTCTATGAGTTTATGTATCCGGTATTTAACCCTGTTCCAGAGATCTTTTTTGTAGGCAGTCTCAAGGGGGATCAAATTATCCAGGTCTTTTAGAATATTTTTTGTGAATTTAGGAAAGAGTATCCGTTGAACATACAGAGAAGCTAAAGCCACGACCAACAGGGCCCAAACAATCGGCCAAAGGAAATGTTCAAAACTCATATTTCCGGTCAGCAAGGCACCTGCAAGCGGGGTGTCCGGATAGCCGGTCAAGAGCTTCATAACCAGATCTCCAAAGAAGAAGGCCAGTATGGCGGCCATACCCCAGGTGCGGAGGACCCCTTTGAATTTATGAATGAATCGTTTTTGGAAAGCGGCCATGGCCTCTATTTCCAGGCCAAGTTCCCTTACGACTCGATCCACTTCCTGGAGTATATGGTTTAATCTCATCTTTGGTGCTGAACTCATGGTCTGTTTGAGCTCTTCCCGTTCATTCATCCATATTTCAAAGCCCGTGGGAGGTACTTTGCCGTCTTGAGGCGCAAAGGTGAGATATATCCTTGGCATATCCTTTCTGCCTGTCATCTGTGAAAGGTTCCAGCACAGGGTTCCATAAGACCTCAAAAGGTCGGACACGCTTTCGCATTCGTCAATTCGATTCAGTACGTAAATGACCCTGTCTTCTCCGGTGGAGCCGGGGAGTGTGCTCCGGATGGCCTGATAAGTTTCCTTTATTGTTCCTGCCTTATGGGGATCGAACATCAGGATGATGAGGTCTGCCAGCTTTGCCAGTTCTCCCACTACACCAAGGTAGTCATAGCCCCTATCTTTTTCTGTGACCGAATCCAGCATTCCCGGGGTATCTATGATGGCAAAATCCTGCAGTATGGGAGTATTTGTCACCCTTTTTAAACGCATATGGGATAGAAGACTTTCACCAAAGTGCCTCAGAGGAGCAAAAGGGAGACGCTCATCATTTACTACTGTGCTGCCGGGTACTTCTCCTTCTGGCTCGTTGGGCTCTGGTGCGGCCAGGATGGTAAAGCTGTCATCAGTAGGTGCCTGACCAGTGCGCTGGATCTGGCTTCCCAGGATTTCGTTGATAAAGGTGGATTTCCCAGATGAATAGTTGCCGATTATAAGGACCACCGGCTTCCATTTAAGGGGAGTAAGCAGGTCCTTGATGTCCAGGCCGTAACGCTCAAAAAGTGGGCCCATCTTGTTACGCAGTAGTTGTTCAAGTTCTTTTGTCAAGGTCTCAGCGGCCTTTCCCATTTCCATACAGAACTCCTCACAGGCACTTGCATTCCTGATACAAGGGCAATTCTATAGTCAAGTTGGTTGCAATATAGGTAACCGTTCACGGGATTACAATGCCCGTTTTACCGCAACCCACCGAGCTGTAAGCGTTTACAGGGTGCTGCAGATGCGAGGCGTAGGGTACGCAGACGTACTCCCTGTACTTCAAGTGCCCGGCAACAAAACAGATGCGGTGCCATGTGAACGCTTACAAATATAGGACCTTATCATAGCAATAAACAGCATAGTCACCAATAGTATCGTTGAAAAGTCTTGATGCCTGTCCAAAATGTAGTCCATCAATTGGCCTGGGGCCATAGACTTTCAGATTATTTATCCCGTTCCTTATCGGCTTAGATTGCTACTGGTAGTGGTATCATAGGAGGGTTCTGTCGTTACAGGAAATATGGAGATTAGTAAGGATAGGACATAGATTATGATTAGGCCGGACCTACTAGACCTTTCCGCAGCAGGACCCGGGCCCTGAACAGTTCGGGGCATCTCCGGGGCTGAAACCACAGCAGGCCGTATCCTTCGGGCCGGGAAGTCTTGAGCCATGGGAGCCGGTAAAGGACGAGCTTGAGGATATCAATTTTGTGAGATCTTCAGATCCGCAGGAAGGACACTTCACCTCGAGTTGGTTGGGAAATACCAACATCTCGTTAACCTTTCCACAGGCTTCACATCGGTATTCATAGATCGGCATAGCATTCACCTGTTACTTAAATCTAAGTTGAGCTATTAGCTGTTAGCCATTAGCGTTTAGCTTTGAAAAATCAAGGCATTACGTTAATTAGAAATAGCACCCAACGGGTTCACCCTGTTGAATCCCCAAAGGGGGCAACGAAGCTGCATTCAACAAGGTGAAAGTTTGTAATAGCAAAACATCCTGTAATCATATAACGAATAGCTAACCGCTAAAGGCTAATCGCTCAATTCAAGTTAAAGAAATTATGAATTATGATTAATGTTGACACTGATGGCCTTCCTCGCCATGTCCTGGACATGTGGAGCCTGTTATACCCTTGAGGCGGTTTGCAAGGAGGTCCTCCATCAGCTGCGCCGGGTCTGCGGTGGTCACACCTGCAATGACTTGTATCCCGGCAGCCGCTATTAACTCCACGGCCCTGCCTCCAATTCCTCCACAAATTAAATGTGTAGCTCCCAATTCGTGAAGCCATTGCGGCAGTAAGCCCGGCTCGTGGGGAGGAGGTACAAGGAGTTGGGTCTTGGCGATATTTCCATTCTCAACATCTATTATAGCGAATTGGGCCGCATGGCCAAAATGGCTGCTCAGCATCCCGTTTTCAATTGGTATTGCGATTTTCATGTGTTCGATTCCTCTTTCTTTTCCTTATTCTCTTCAGCTAAGGCCTGTGTGACATTGATTACGTTTCTTCCAATTTTTTGAAAGGCGTCTGCTGTATGGCTGTTGGGATATGAAGCAATAATCGGCCGTCCGGCATCCCCTGTGGTGACGACCCTCGGATCAACAGGGATGCGTCCGAGGAAGGGAATATCCAACTCTTTAGCCAGTTTCTCTCCGCCGCCTTTTTTGAAAATGTCTATAGCCTTGCCGCAGTGTGGACAGATCATGCCACTCATGTTTTCTACAATGCCTAAGATCGGCATATTGACCTGCTTACAGAAGCTTATGGATTTTCTGACATCCAGAAGTGATACTTCCTGGGGCGTAGTTACTACTACTGCATAGGCGTCGGGTATGGTCTGAGCCACAGTCATGGGCTCGTCACCAGTCCCTGGTGGCGCGTCAATTATCAGATAGTCGAGCTTTCCCCACTCGATGTCGTAAACAAACTGCCTTATAGCAGATGTCTTGAGGGGTCCACGCCATATAACCGCAGAATCTTTTTTGGGCAAAAGGGGTTCTATAGACATAAACTTCAGGTTAGGCGAATAGTAAACAGGTCCAACCGTGCCATCCGGCCGCTGTTGAAGCTCTCCTTTTTCCACACCCAACATCTTGGGCACATTAGGCCCGTGTAGATCTACATCCAAGAGGCCGACATAATAATTTTCAAGGGAAAGCCCGATTGCCAGGTTTATGGATACAGTGCTTTTACCAACACCGCCCTTGCCGCTCATTACCATGATTTTATTGTCTATGTTCCGTAGTTTTTCCTGAATCTTTTCGTCCTGCTCCTCAAGAACAGGATTTGTCATAGGATTTGCTGATTTTTCCTTCAATCGTTTATTCTCCCTATAAGTAGTTTACACTTTGTTGATCTTGTATTTTGGCAGTGAAATTTGAAACTCGAAATTTGAAATTGGGAAAAACACAAAGATGTAGATGCGTTACCTAATTTCTAATTTCTAATTTCGTTTCGACATCAGCATTCAATTCAATAATATACGCTTTTTCGAAAAAAGTGTAAACTGGTGAATGAAGGATGCCATTTATCCTATTAACGGACATTTTGCACCATGCACTTTTACTTTTTCTTCTGATCAAGGGCAATCTTTTCTAATTTTTTCCAAATTTCTCTGATAGCCATGGCACCTGGCCCGTCTGAATTTTCTACCAGGGGTCTGCCGGCAACCACGCTTGATACGGCATCGGGATCAAATGGAATCAGCCCTAACATGGAAATTTGTTTTTTTAAACAGGTTTCCCGGATTTTTTCTGCAACTTCCCGGTTCAGGTCCGATTTATTTATACATATGCATGTAGGGATCTTAAAGTATTCCGCAAGGTCTACCACGCGGCTGAGGTCATGGAGCCCGGATGTTGTCGGTTCTGTAACCACGAGTATCAGGTCAGCACCGGCAAGAGACGCTATCACAGGACAACCGATGCCAGGTGATCCATCAACCAGTATCCAATCGGCCTTTAATTCCTCAGCAATGGCCCTGGCCTCTTTTTTTACCAGGCTGACCAGTTTCCCGGAATTTTCTTCCCCCATGCCGAGTTGAGCATGGACCATTGGCCCATAATCAGTATCTGAGATAAACCATGAACCGCACAGATTGTCCTTGAGGTTTATGGCCTCTTCCGGGCAAAATTCAGCACAGACTCCGCATCCTTCACAGGACAGGGGATCAACCTCCGCTGATTCGAGGGTTGTTATTGCATCAAACTGACAAAGTTCTTCACAGGTCCCACATGCCGTACATAATGATGTATCCACCTCTGCAGTTACACCGGACCAAAACTCCGTTTCCTTTTTGATTTTTGGATTAAGCAGCAAGTGTAAATCTGCAGCATCTACGTCACAGTCAGCCAGAACTGTGTTGGGCACGAGTGCTGCCAGAGATCCAACCACTGTAGTCTTTCCGGTGCCGCCCTTACCGCTCAAAATCAGGATTTCCCTCATTGTACAAGTTCCTCCAGCAAGGACTCAAAGCTGCTGCGCAGGTCCGGCCGGCTTACAATAAGGGGCTCTCCTCTGGCGTAACCCTCAGCAATCCTGCGGTCGAATGGGATCTTCAGATGTATAGGTATGTTTTCCTGTCTGCACCACGTCTCAACTGCTTCATTCCCCATGTCTGAGCGGTTAAGGATTACACCAAAGGATCGCTTAAGCTTTCTGAGCATTCCCACTGCCAGCTTGAGGTCATAGAGGCCAAAGGGCGTGGGCTCGGTGACAAGCAATGTATAGTCTGCATCATTCACAGTGGCGATCACCGGGCATGAGGTGCCTGGCGGCGAGTCCAGAATAACCAGGCATTCGGATGAGGTTTCTGCCTCTGCCTTTACCGCCTTTATAAGAGGCGGGGACATGGCTTCACCTATCCTCAATTTGCCTTGCACAAAAAATATTCCGTTGGCATGGCCTTTCTCGACAAAACCGATCTCCCGTTCTGTTTCGGCCAGAGCATCCTCAGGGCAGATCAGAAAGCAGCCCCGGCAAGAGTGGCAGAGTTCCGGAAAGGTCATTATGATTTTGTTAAAGACCGTAATAGCATTGAATCTGCATATGTCACGGCACTTGCCGCAATATGTGCAATTGCTCTCAATTACAGATGGGACTGTGAGGGTGCATCGATTTTTCTGTTCGATCGAAGGGCGAAAAAAGATATGGGCATTTGGTTCCTCCACATCGCAGTCCAGGAGCTGAACAGGTCCCTTAGCTGCCAGAGCCAAACTCACTGAGACCGTGGTCTTGCCGGTCCCCCCCTTTCCACTTGCCACAGCAAGTTTCATAATAATTTCCTTTATACTTAAATTGAGCTATTAGCCTTTAGCTGTTAGCTGTTAGCGATTAGTGGTTAATTTGTTGCTGTTTTCCAATTAGGTTACTAACACCTAACACCTAATCGCTCAAATTAGGTTATACTTATCTGTCCTTAAGAGCCTTAATTTTTTGAGTTTTTGCCCATACCACTGCCCATTCCGCTACCTCCGCCCATTCCACCGCCTCCTCCTCCGCCCATTCCGCGGCCTCCGCCGGCTATTCCGCGGCCTCTGCCACCTCCGCCCATTCCACGTCCTCCGCCAGCTATTCCACGACCTCTGCAACCGCCGCCCATTCCACGACCGCCGCCTCCAACCGATGGACCAAAGTTTTTGCCTGAATTTGCCGCAGCGCTGGGACCTTCGTCCGGTGATGTAATCGCCCCGTTCTTATACTGTTTTACAGCTTCCCCGACGGCTCCGCTTACGTTTGATATCATCTTGATTCCACTTGCCTGGAGGACTTCAAAGGCTTTTGGTCCTATTTGTCCAGTCAAGACCGCCTGAGCACCTGATCCGGCTACAAGAGTGGCGGCATTAATACCTGCTCCCTGGGCGGCATTTTGAGCTGCCAAATTGTCGATAACATCGACTATGTTTCCTGATTCTGTGTCAACTATTATAAAATAGCCGGCCCTTCCAAACCTGGGGTCTATAGCAGAGTCCAGGTCTTTTCCTGTTGCACTAATCGCGATTTTCATATGATTTTCTCCTTTTTATCTTTAGTACCTTAGGAACGTACAATAAATAACTTGAACAAATTAACGTCTTTTTTGCCGTCTTCTTCGTTGCTCGTCGATCACATAACCCGTTATGCTCGCTCCTCGCGCCTTGAATACAACAAAAAATCCTGTTAATTTTTGTTCAACTTATTTATCTCCCGTTCCTTAGTAATTATTTTCGTGTTTTTTCTGGCAGAAAATTCTGAAACACGATCAATTTTTTTATCTTCAAACCTGTTTGGTTTCGGCTTGTCCGAATTAGTTAATAATTCTCCCTACCTGCTGTGCGCATTTTTTATAAAATATAGATGTAACTTTCCTACGACTCAGCTCAGGGCCGTTCTTCTATATTACTTTTTCAGATTTTATTCAATGGAGACACAAGATTTGCGGGATTTTTTATATTTGTTTTTTACATTAGAGGAAAATATTCCCAAAAATTAGTTGCAAACCAGTCTCTGTAACAATTTCCAAAATATGTCTGGACTACTGTCTTGTCAATAGATTTTTTTGAGCGTATGATCTTTTCTAATGGCAGTGATGTCAGATTTACTGCCGTGTTTTTATTTTCTTCTTGATAAAAATTCTATATACATAACACTCGAGGAGGGATTATGGAAAAGGTATAAGGTACAGGGGAACAGCATTTATTTTTTTGACAAAATTTATGAGTAGTTGAGGAAGAAAAATGGACAAAAAAAGACCATATTTAACAAAAACAGATGGAAAATATGAAATTAAGGTGCGTGTAAAGGCGGGCTTTCTGAGTCTAGAGCAGATTCAAGCGCTAAAGGATATTTCCAAGGACTATGGTGCAGGCGAGGTTCGTCTAACGGTGAGGCAAGAGGTCTTACTGTTTGATATAAAGGAGGAAGGTGTTGAAGATGCACTGAAAAGGCTTGAGGCAGTGGGTCTCAGGGGAGGGTCTGCAGGATTTAGGGTCAGGAATGTTACCTGTTGTGTAGGGGAGAGGTGTAAAAATTGTGCATGGGATCCAGTATCTTTGGCAAGGGAGCTGGACGAAAAATTTGGAGAGATGGAGCTACCTGGTGCGGTTAAAATAGCTGTTTCGGGTTGCCCATTTCCATGCACCCGCCCGCAGTTTAATGACATAGGAATTATAGGAAGGGTGAAACCATATGTGGATGGAGATAAATGCGATGGTTGTGGTGAGTGCATAGAAGTTTGTAAAATGAAGGCAATCACTCTCAATAAACAAAAAAAGGCAGTAGTAAGCGAAAAAAAATGTAAGATGTGTGGAAGGTGCATATTGAATTGCCCAATTTCTGCCATCAGTGCAGAGAAACAAGGTGTGACAATTATGATGGGGGGTTGTGGTTCTTGGCCGGCATTTTCAGGGGAAACACTGGCCAAAATGATTAAAGTGGAAGATGTAATACCATTGCTGGGAAGGATACTTGAGTACTATAAGAAAAATGCCTTGCCTAAAGAAAAGAGGCTTAGGCCGTTTGTTAAAAGAATAGGTATGGAAAAATTAAGAGAAGAATTACTTAAGGGAATAGAAGTTTTAATGTAAAAATATTTGGCATACTTTATTTTGGATCATCGTTTCGGCCATCTTTTGTTGGTGAGCACAGCCCACCCTAAAATATTGGTAGGGTGGGCCATGAACGATATTGGGCCGGCATCGGCCGGAACGATGATCAAGACCTTTCTCTTATCTTTTTGACTACTACTTCCATTGCCATCAAAAAAGGAAATATTATCGGTGATCCTGTAAGGAGCGGCTGGGTCCCGATCTGGGCTGTAAGCGCAGAATAAACAGTCATCCTATTCTGGATAATAATGCTGATAAAATTGATAAGTTCGCCCGTGCAAGCCCCTCCGATAACCGAACCACCGAGCAACAAACCGGATTTGCGGTTGGCTATAATCTTTATAATCTGTTTTTCGGCCCCGGGCAATGTCCCCGGATGTTTGAAAATTCCTTCATAAGTCCCTGTTACTACATCAAATCCATCTTTTTTTGCCTGCTTTTCAGTTATGCCTGCTGCACCAAAAGCTACATCTCCTATGGCAGTACAAAATGTCGGGATCGTCCCATTAAATGTCCTCATAAAAGCTATATTATATAGATTCATGCCGGCAATTCTTGCTTCCACGCATGCTGTTGAAGCAAGCATAAGCCCTGTCTTTCTTCTCGTGAGAAAATCATATTTTGCAGCACAATCGCCCACGGCAAAAATATCAGTATTTTTTTCCGTGCGCATATATTCATCCACCCTGATAAAACCCATATCATTGAGTTCCATGCCTGATTTTTCCGCAAAAGCTGTATTTGGTCTGTATCCGGTGGATAAGATCACGGCATCCACATCGATCTTCTCGTCATTATTTAACAGGACTCCGCCAGCTTTTTTATCTCCCAAAATTTCCTTAACACCGCTTCCCGCCTTTATGTTGATCCCTCTGGATATAAGAGTTTCCTCGGCCTGAATCGCAAGCTCATCATCAAAGGCAAGTAATAAAATATGAGGCAAAAGTTCAACTATAGTCACATTTTTGCCCAGTTTCCCAAGTTCGTCAGCGACCTCAACACCGATAAAACCGCCGCCTATGACAACAATGTTTTTACATCCCTCAAGTCTTTCCATAACACCATCCAGATACTCTTTATCTTTTGGTATTAAAAAGACATTTTCAAGATCAGCCCCTTTCAGCCATCCAGGCACAGCAGGTGTTGAGCCTGTTGCTATAATAAGTTTTTCAAAGCTGATTTCTTTACCGTTAATGGTTTTACAGGTCTTGTTTTCCTCATCAATTTTTTCAACTTCACCTATTTGAATTTTTACACCCGCATTTTCCAAAGGAGCATCAGGTATCACATTTTTATCACTTGATTTAAGCGTGCCGAATATATACGGAATTCCGCACGGGACAAGAACCTTTGGTTCCTTTCTTATCACCATAACTTCCTTGTCCGGATAAAAAGATTTTGCGGTCCTTGCAGCCACAATACCCGCTGCACTCCCTCCGATTACAAGCACATCTGTTTTTTCCATTTTATCCTCCTTTCAGCTTGATCTAATTGACGAAATTCTTCTAACGATATCTTCTAAGGTAATTATTCACTTTCCCCCCTGACAGCCAACAGCCTTTTTCAGGTTTCAAAGCA
>JAGGRV010000453.1 GCA_021159445.1 Deltaproteobacteria bacterium
AGCCTCCTCGGCTGGGTTAGGGAAAGGAAGAGGCCTGGCAAGGCCCCTTCCCACGTCTACCTCTTTATGGTGGACATCCCCAGGATAATGCTCCCGGACTTGAGCCAGGCAGGCCCGTTCAGGCGCGGGGATCTAGTCTCAGAGAACATGCTCCCCCAGGAGGTCTGGCAGGTTCTTTTGAGGCACGGGGCCGTGATCAGGTTCAACCTCTACCCGGACTGGCCGGGGGGTGAGAAAAAGTGATCCTGCCGCACGAGATTGGGCACAAAACTTACGAGATCCTTAGGCACTACAGGGAGGAGGGCACCATCGGATATTATACCTTATTAGGATTTTATAATGCGTGGGGCTGGTGGAACGACGAAATTGAGGCGTGGTGGGACGACCCAGACCTGTTCTTAGCGTGGATCCTGGGGAGGTGGTTTTGATGAGGCTCGGCGTGGTTTGGTCTCTGGTGAAGGGGCCAGAGGTTGAGAAGGACGGGGCCGTCTTTACCTGCCCAGTCTGCGGCCACAAGGTCAAGAGGAAGGACATCCACAGCCCGGCCTTTTGCCCGAAGTGTGGGACGCAGTTCTCCTGGGATCCCGTCCTTGAGAGGTATATCATCCAGACGAGGGTCATTGACGAGAAATAGAGGTGTGGGAGATGAAAATGATAGACGAGAAGTCCGCGAGGAAGCTGGTGAAAAAATACGGGAAGAAGATCCTCAGGAACTTCGACTACGTTTTGGTTCCGGGGCACGGCGTCCTCGTGCCCGTCCGTGACTTCCTCTTTTTGCTTGAGTTAGAGGGTGGTGAGCATGAAGATAAGTGAGCTCGCAAAGAGGTATGGGGTCGGTAAGAGGGCGATGTATAGGGCGTTCCACACCTGGGCCTCCCACTACGCCGACTCGCCCGAGCAGTTTAGGAAGCCCAACGGCCAGTTCGACGTCCCGCCAGAGTTTGTTGACTGGCTGGAAAACAGCGGGAAGAGGACGCTGAAGGCGATTGCGAGGAGGCTCGGTATGAGCTGGGACACGGTGCAGGAGCTGTTCCAAAGGTGGTGCAAGGCCAAGGGGGTCAACCCCTACGCGTTTTTAAGGCCGGTCTGGACTGGGCGTTCGGTTAAGGTTGCCTACATCGTGCCGGACGAATTCGCAGAGTGGCTCGAGGAGAGGGCTGAGATGCTCAGGGCAGTTGAAGAGAGTTACAGGAGGGCGATCGGGATCATTGAGAGGGCATTTCCGGACGCGGGCGCGAGGGGCAAGAACAAGAAGCTCGTGAACGAGTTCAGGTGGTGGTGCGAACTAAACGGCTATGACATTAACGAGTTCAGGGCGGTCGGGAGGCGGTATATATACCCGGAGGAGTTTATCCGCTGGCTCGAGGAGAGGTACGGGGGCGATGGGCGTGGGTAAGTTCGTGTGGGTCTGCCCCTACTGCGGTAAGAAATTCGAGAACTTCTTCGCTTACGTCCTACACATGGAGTGGCACGAGAGGCAGGAGCGTGAGGGCAGTGGCCGGGATGAAGCCGTATTTCAGGACTGACCTAGGGGAGCTGTATTGCGGGGATGCCTGGCAACTGCTGAGGGAGCTCCCGGGGAGGAGCGTTGACCTGATCATAGCGGATCCTCCTTATGTGGAGTACAGGGACACTAGAACCCAGAGCGACGAGTGGTCTCTTAAGAGGAATTGGAGGGTGTTGTTTAGGCTGCTGGCGGACGCTCTAAAAGACAGCGGCTGCCTGTTCCTTTTTGGCGTCCCTTCTTACTATCTTAGGGTAGCGGACGCAATACTGAGGTATTTCAGGGTTTACTTTGACATGATCTGGGTGAAGCCAGTCCCGATCGCATTTTTGACGGCGAAGCAGAAACCGCTCAACAGACATGAGCAGATACTGTGCCTGGTGAAGAAGGGGGCCAAGGTCTCGGAGATAACGTATAATTACAGAGAGATCGGCTCGAAGGGTGAGCCCTATGTGAACATCAGGAGGGGTTATGACAAGTACACGGGTGTAGTCCACACCCCGACCTTCAACAAGGACGGCTTTAGGTACCCAACGACTATTCTGGAGTTCCCCAATAAGCCGGCGATGTCAAAAGACGAAAGGACGCCCCACCCGACCCAAAAACCGGCCGCCCTAATCGAGTATCTCGTCAAGGGCTGGAGCAACGAGGGGGACTTGGTCTTAGACCCGTTCCTGGGCTCGGGGACGACGGCGGTGGTTTGCGAGAGGCTAAACCGCAGGTGGGTCGGTATTGAGATAAACCCGGAATATTGCGAGCTCGCGAAGAATAGGGTGCTGGCGGTTTTAAGGGAAAAAAGGAACAGCCTGGAGAGGTGGTTGAAGTGAAGAGGAGCCAGGCCTTACTTGAGTACCTCCTCGCCCTCGCCCTTGCACTTTTAATTGCGAGCTATGTCTTTTCGGCGGTGCTCAATGTCGCCGTTCAGGGCGGGGAGCTCGTCAAGAACGTGACTAAAAAAATTATTGAAGAGCTTCATGGGTAAACCGTCCAGTAGTCAAGGATTGTTTTAGTGTTGTCTTCAGGCTGCAGCTCTATCACCATTGTCGGCACGACCGGGAACCCAAAGATAGGATACTGGATCACATTCTGCCCTTCTTTTAGTGTTATTTTGTCCTCGAACAGCACGTCCCTGTAGTCGTCCACGCTCCTCGCCCTCACCACCACCGTCTGGGGTCTGTCCGTGCTGATGCTGAACTCTGCAATATTGACCGGCGCGGGGATTGAAGACGCGTGCGTGAAGAACACTGGGGCCGTCAGCCCTCTAAAGCTCGGGAACGAGATCCTGTTCTGCGGGTTCGTCGCGAGCTCCCTGAACTTCATCAGCACGCCCACCCACTGCTTGAGGTAGGCCTCCAGTACCGCGGCCCACGCGAGGATGTTCTTAAACACGCCCGTCGCCTTCCCCGGCACCGGCACGTTGAAGTTGCCTGCCGGGGTTGACACGACGCTGTAACCCCTGCTCGCCACGGTTCTCCCCAGCTCTGACACGAACTTGATATCCTCGACCTTGACGCCCGGGATGTATGGATCACCGGCGTCTGTCACCACAAGGCTCCCCGCCCTCTTGTACTCGTCCATGAACCTGCTGCATATCACGTTTGCCGCTGCCGCAGTCTGCATCCACTCGGTAATTTGTTCCTCCTCTATCGGGGCAATGTCTTTAACCCAGCTCAATATTGTGTCCCAGTCCATCGTCTCTGGGGCGTCTGGGAACTCGGGGGCCCTCCCGAGGCCGGTCTCTGAGAACGGCCCCACCGCCTTTATCTCTGGCTTGCCGGGCATGGCCACCGCGTTCCTGTATGCGGCGTTTGTCGCCCAGTCCGGGAGCTTTGCCACGGTCGGGAAGACAACCTCGCCAGCAACCCTCACCTTAAAGGGGAAGTTATACAGCACCATCTTCACCCCCTCCTAACCTCGAAACTGTTCAGGACGGTTCTTGTGTAGTCCTCGGGCTGCATGTGATTAACAACCGGGGGCACGGCTGGGTATGACGCTACCACGAACTCGATAGTGCTCCTCCCGCGCGGGACTTCTATTTCGCCCTCGTCTATCACCCTGCGGTAGTCGTTTGGATCCCTGAACGTTATCTTCATTGTCTGGTCTCTGTCACTGTCTATGACCATCCTCACGATCGCCCTCTGCGTTTCCCTGCTCGGCTGCTGGAGGATGAAGAACGGGGCCACCTTGCCGTCTATGTTCGGGAAGCCAACGGCTTGGGTGATCCTGTCCGCGAGCCTCACGAGCTGCCCGAGGGCCCCCTTCCACTGTATGCCGTACTGCCTCCCCGCGTAAGCCCACCCTAAGAAGTCCTTGCCGATGATCGCCCTCATCGCGCCTCTTGGCACATTTATCTCCCCTGCGGGGCTGATCACCGTCGCATAGCCCCTACTCGCATAGGAATACCCGCTGATGCTCCTGAACGCCATGCTCGATACTCTGACCCCTGGGATGAACCCGTCGCCGGTGCTGGTGACGAACTGGGAGTGCACGTTGTATTCGGCCTCCCTCGCGGTCATCACCACGTTTGTCGCCGTGACGTCGTGCATCCACTCGACAATTTCCGTCCCGTCGGGCGGGATCTCCTGCTGGATGCGTGGCAGGACGTCCTCCGTCGCCAGAACTTTCCCGAACTGCGGGAACAGTGGGCTCGGCTTGATAGGTATCCTGTTTATGTCGAATGTCTCAGTTATCCTCCTCACGACGAATTCGCCGATGCCGAAGTTCTCTATCCCCTGCTCCATTATGCGCGGGTTCTCAGTCGCCCACCGCGCAAGCGGGAGCTGTGTCGGGTGGTACCTCAGGAGTGTCTCCCCGACGGGGACTTGCCTTGTCGGGG
The DNA here is from genome assembly GCA_021159445.1 of Deltaproteobacteria bacterium. Taxonomy (GTDB): domain Bacteria; phylum Desulfobacterota; class Dissulfuribacteria; order Dissulfuribacterales; family UBA3076; genus UBA3076. The sequence goes on from JAGGRV010000453.1 coordinate 4,341, forward strand.
CCACCAAGTCCTGCACTGGTGCGGCCCTGACCATCGCACCAGGCCCCCTCGCGAAGAACCTCGCCATCAGGGGGCCGAGCTTGTTGGGGGGAACTCTATAATACTCCTCCATCTCCACTCACCTCCCAAACGCGAAATAGCAAATTGTGGTTCTTCCGAGCACATTAAACACCTCAAAACCGTCCTCCTTAACGTCCATGAGGAAGCACATCGTGGGGAGCCTGATGGTCATTGTGGTAACCTCCGGCACCGGCAGCCTCACCGTCCACCAGCCGATCCTGTATTCCCTCCACTCTATCGTGACCCAGGGAACCTTTAGCTCGAAAAAGCCGAAGGGAACGGCTATCACGGTGGGGACGTCGCTGAATGTCCTCTCAAACGAGATCTTAGCCCTCCCAAAGCCTTCGACAGTGGCCATGCCGGCCTCCGCGAGGATCATGCCAGGGGGGATCGTCGAAAGGTCTGGGAGGGTCGCGCTGATTGAGCCCTTGCCCCTGATCTCGCTCTGCACGGTGTAGTTCCCCGCCTCGGACAGCTCGACATCTTTCGCGAGCCGCTCCGGGGTTATCGGCTCCCTCTGCTCTAGACCCCTCACAAAGTTCAGGAAGTCCTTAATTCTCCTAAACTTCACAAACGGCACTTCCATCACCTCTTAAACCTTGAGAGCTTGAATAAGCCCCACCCGGTGGCGATCGACTTCCCGTAAGTGTCTATTATCTCCTTATCTAATTCGTTTACTGGGTCTGGTATGATGTAGTCCTCCGCGGTCTCTTTTAGGGCCCTCTTGATGTCGTCCACATTGTCAATTACTCCATCACTGAGCAGGCAGGCCACCAGCCCGGCCACATGGGGGGTCGCTTGGCTTGTCCCGTGCATCCCGCCGGTCATGTCCCTTATCCCGTCGTAGAAACCCTCGAACCAGCCCTTTTCGCCGCTCCAGATTACCTCATCGGGCTGGGCGTCCTGGGAGGCCCTGCCGCCGCCAAGGGCGGTGCAGTCTGGCTTTATGATCTCGTCTCCATACCGTGCGACCAATGCCCTAAAGTCCTCTGCGTGCCCCTTGTCCCAGTCCGAGCCGGGCCCCCTCGATGACCACCAGGCCGGCAGGAAGTTGTCCGTTATCGAGGCGGAGCCCACCGTAATGGCCTTTATGGCGTGCCCTGGGGAGCCCACCGTGTATGGGTTAGGGCCGCTGTTCCCTGCCGCGATGACGAATATCACGCCCTCCTCGGCCAGCTCGTTCACGACTTTGGCCTCGGGATCCTCGTCAATGCCGTTGCCCTGGGCCGGGCCTCCTAATGACATTGAAATTACCTGGGCCCCGCGCTTTACTGCTATCTCAATAGCTTTTAGAATGCCTTCTGTAGTTCCCGAGCCTGGGAAGGTGTTCAGGCACTTTACGTGGATAGACTTCTGGACGGCTGGCGCCATGCCCACGACTGGCCCATATGGGCTGTTGGCTGTTCCTCCACAAACGCAATTGTGGCACCAGCTCCCGTGGCCATGCATATCATCGGGGGGCTCTGGAATAACCGTGTATTGCTCTAAGGTGGCCTGCTTGGCCCAGAACTGGGGCGTGAGGAACGGGGAACCTGTGTCGAGGACTGCGACTGTTACTCCTGCCCCGTCCCTCGTGGGCGCGTCTTTGAGGATCTTTGCCGTCACCGATGTTGGATATATTCTCACATTCGTTAGGGGGTTCCACCCTGTGAGGATCCCAGGGATTGCACCGAGGGCCTTTACCGGGTCAAGCGGTGCCATCAGTAGGGCCCCAGGGGGGACTTCCACGCTCGGGATCCTGATCTCGCCGAGGAGTTCATCTTGAATTCGTGCAAAAGGGTTTGGGATCGGCGCGGTGACTGCGCCACCTGCAGCCCTAATCATCGACTTTGATATGCTCACGACCCCGGGGATCCTCTGCACTTCGTCGATCAGGTTTGCAGGAATTACTGCAGGTATGTAAAAGTTACCCTCAGGAACGGGCTGGCTTATGAGCCTCCTGTCGACCCTTATGCCCATCTCTTGGAGCTGCTCGAGGACATAGTCAACGCGCTGGGGGCTTACCTCGACCACGCACCTGATGAGCTGAGGAGGATCCACCTTGAGCTTTTCCCTCAGCAGGGGGGACAGCTTCACCGCCGTCACCCATTTTTTATTTGCCCTTGGTGCTCATACTTTTTTTGTCACTTCTGTCACTTTGGTCAACGAACTTCGACAGGTTATAGCGGACGGTCTTAGCGAGGGACTGCACGGCGCTGTCGGCCTGCTCGACGATGAAGTGGGCGAGGCTGTCGAGGAACACCACCGTGGGGTCTTTAAGATCCTCCTCACCGCGCGGGTGGAAGGTCTTGTCAATGTGCTTGTTGATGAGCGGGGCGAGGCGCGGTGGGTTCGGGAAGTTCTCGAGCAGCTGCCTCAGGTCCACCTGCACGCGCCCCTTGTCCACTTTGATGCCCAGCCTCTCAAGTAATTCTTTGATGTCCTCCACCCGCACCACCGAGAGAATTTATGCGCTTAAACCATAAAAAAAGAGTGGTATAACTGGGTTATAAATTATAAGAAACCTTATAATTTGGGCCCAATTTGTGGGGTTATGATAAAAGAATAAAAGAAGCGGGGTTATTCGCTAACTTGGATTTCCTTTGCTCCAAGCTCTTTGAGTTTTTCAAAGTCCACTTTCTCGGCTTTGGCCTTCCAGAGCCCTGCCCCACTGTCCCACCTGAACCCCAGCGCCTTTAGCTTGTCCCTAATGGGGTATGTGTTCCCGCCAACGTAGACATAGCCGTCGCTGGCCTCGACGTACCAGACGCCGTCTTTCCTGTACTTTAGAACCTTCATGACGACGTCAAGCGATGGTTTCTTGGCCATTTCCTCCCATTTCTGGATTATACGCTCGACAAGCCCCTCGGTGACGACCTTTGTCTCGACGATGTGGTAGTTTCGCACTATCACCAGAACCCACATTTTTGGGTTGATTTCCAGAGGCACTGCTATGGCCTCGATGACGTCCCCAAACTGGTTTTTGAACACCTTCTTTATCATACCCGTCACCATTAGGAAGCATGCATTTATACCATATAAACATTTCGCCGAAAGGTTTATATAGTATAAATGCACAATTAGACAATGGTGATGGCCATGGTAGTGGTTAGATACGAGTTCCACAACGGCGGCGGTGGTAAGGAGTTCGAGGTTCTAATTTTTGGTGGCATCCTCTATGACAAGATCGACGCAAGCTTGGCACCTGATGAGGACGTAGAGAAGGCCTTAAAGTACCTCGAAAGCGTCGCTAGAGACGTGAGGCCTTTGATTAGCCTGTATGGCATTCACTACGGGTGGGAGTTCTATATACCAAATAGGAAAGGAGTTGCGAGGGAGGTTTCATGCAAACTAAGGAAGATCTTGTTGGAGGTGGAGTAGATGGACGAGATGGGCCTGAACCCGCACGTGTTGCTTGCCCGTCAACTACTATTTTCAGCAAAGAACCTTATAAAAAGAGGGGAGCTTGAGAGGGCAACCAAATTCATCGACGACGCGTTAGACGAGCTCTACAAAGTTCTTGAAGAGGAAGCTAAAGAAATTGCCAACTCTTATTGACCCTTATTTTTTTGCTCCCCGCTCTTCTTACCACCTTTTTGAGTAACGAAAGTTTTTGTTGTGTAACCCGGGTTATGCGGGGAAAAACAAAAAGAAAAGTCAAAGGGCCATGAGGATCGGATAGAGCCAGATCGCGATCAGTGAGGCCCAAACGCCCTTCTCGAACTGGTAATCCAACAAAACGCCAGCGAAGTGGAACAGTGGCATTAGCAACAGTGCCTTCAGCGTGCTCGCCCTCAGCACGCCCATGAGAACAAACGCGAGGTGGATTGTGACCACGGCGGTCACTGCAAAGTAGAAGAACGTGCTGAGCCTCATGTTTGCCCTCGCAATCATATACGCGTAGTTCTTGACCCTCCTCGCGAAGTCCGTCTCCACGTCCTGCCACTGATCAACCGTGTACGCCATGCCCGCGAGCAGGCCGAGCAGGGTTCCTGCGGCAAGGGCCTCGGCCGTGACTGGCCTGATGAGAGAATAGGCGAAGGTGCTGGCCCCGAAACCGTGCCCGAGGAACAGCGCGACCTCCCCAAAGCCCTTCGGCTTGAAGAAGTCCGTGTATGTTAGCGCCACCAGTACTCCTAATATATATAATAGCCACACGTCAAGCCGCCTGGGCACAAAGCCCATGAGCACCAACGAGGCGCATAGGGCTATTATCGTGGCCCCTTTCATGTCGTTGACCGTTAGCTCTCCTCGCGGAAGTAACTGGGACGCGGCCGTGTATGGTTTTGCCGAACTGCCGTTCTCCAGCCTGTCAAAGCCCCTCACGAAGTCCCTCCAGTTGTTGATGTAGTGCGCCGCGAGGAGTATCAGGCTCACGATTGCAGACGCCAGCAGCCACTTCCCAAGATCAAAGCCGGCCAACGAGGCGCCTAAAAAAGTGTTCACGAGGATCCAGGGGATCGCAAACGGCCTGGAAGCTATAAACCATGCCTTCACCTTGTTCATTTTCCATCACCTCAATATTTCTGCGACTATGTCCCAAAATCCTGCCCAGAGGAGGCCATGATAGGCCCAGGGACGGCCATCATGGGCCTCGACCTCAATTGCCCCGTGCCAGAGCGCCGTCCTGAAATCGGTCTTGCCCTTGACGATGTCGATAAACAGGTCGGTGTGCATCTTGACCGTCGTGGTTGCCGGGTACTCCCCGAGCTTCACTTTCACTTCCCCGTTCTCTATCCCGACCCATATCTTTGTTTCCCCCGTATCGTCATATAGAACAAGCTGGCAGCTCCTGTTCAAGTGGCCGTATTTCCTCAGCAGTTCCTGAACCTGCCACTTGCTCAACCCCAGCCTTATGAGCTTGGGGATCAAGGTGACGAGCTTCGGGTTCATAGCACCACCTCCGCGAGCTCCTCGTATAAGTCCGGCATCAGCTTCTCCTGCAGCTCTGGCGTCCAGTCCACTTTCACGATAGGCACCTTCATAACGCTCTCGATGATCCTCTCGAATTCCTGGGCCCCCTTGAACAGGTTGTATTTGTTCAGAACCACGGCGGCCAGCTCCACTTCCTTGAGCTTTAGTATATCGTATAACCTCAGGCAGTCGCTCAGGCTCATCCTGTGCGGCTCGGTGACAAGGATCGCCTCAGCCCTCGGGGCCACGAGGCTAAGGGTGTAGTTCACCACGTCCTGAGACCCTGGGGGCATGTCCACCACTACCAGATCCACGTCCCACCTTGTGAACTCGATAATGGTCCTTATGATATCCAGGACGTATTCTGCCTTGATTGCTAGGCCCACGCCCTCCGGCATGAACATTGCCATGCTCATGAACTGCATCTTTCTGCCGTCTACGTCTATCGCCGGCGGGACGAGCATTTCGCCCTGCTCTACCGCTGGCACTTCTGGAAGGCCCAGCAGCAGGTGGGCGTTTGGGCCGTATATGTCCAGGTCAATGAAGCCGACCCTGAACTTTTCGGCCAGTTTGGCCGCTAGGTTCACCGCCGTTGTCGTTTTGCCCACTCCTCCTTTCCCCGACATTACTAACAGGTACCTCATTCCCGGCCACCTCGTTCACGTTGATGCGCATATCCAACATCTTATTCAACTCCTCAAGCTCCCTCTCCCTCTCCTCCTTCGTCCTCCTCCTAAACAGCGGGAAAAAGCCCGGGGCTTTCTTAATCTCCTGAGCGAGGTTCACTTCGATCAGGCCGAGCAGGCGGTTTGCGAACACTGTGAGGTCTTGGCGAATACCCTTCAGCTCGTCGATAATGTGCGGCACGACCGTGCCGTACACCGTGTCCGCCTGCTTTATCAGCACCGAGTCCCTCGGGGCATAGTCGTATTCCACTACGGTTCCGTCTGGATACTGCACCTTCTTCACCCTGCCCATATAGACCTGGCCGCGCTGGAGCTCTTCGATTTTCTGGGCGAGGTAGGCGATCGCCTTCTTGATCTCGCTCAGCTCCTCACTGCCCCCCACGTTTGCGCCCTCAGTCGAGCCGAGAATGGCCCTCGCCTTCTCGAGCTTCTTCTTCATGTCCATGAGCGCCTCCACTGGATCGGCCTCCTGCCGCTGCGCCTGCGCGGTGTCGGCCCGGCTGACCCCATAGTTCCTCAGCAGCTCGTATGCCGTCGCGACCTCTTTGGGCGCGTTGACATTGGACGCCTCCGTGTCATTCTCCTCCCCTTCCTGTCCACCGACCTCCTGCTTCCACTTGTAGTATGTGGATTTCGGGATCCCGACGAGCCTGCACGCGTCGGTCACGCTGTATCCCGCTCTTCTTAAGGCGTCAACCGCCCGTACCTTTTCGGCCTTTTCCTCCTGGCTTATTTCCTCGACTTTCTCCTCGGCCTGTTCATCGGCCATAGACACACCCCCTGGACACCTGTCCATAAATCACTATTGAAAAGCCCCTTATAAGCCTTCTTTCTGGCGGGCGGGGCACGGTGACCTGGGGCAAGTTGTCCATGGACACGGTGGACAGGGCGGTGACCAGTCCATGACCTAGGTGGACGGCCGTC
>JAGGRV010000334.1 GCA_021159445.1 Deltaproteobacteria bacterium
CGTTGTAACCCCGTGAACGGTTACCAGATATCATTACTCTGCATAAACGCTGGCACTTAGAATATAATTTAGGATGAGAGGATCCTTGAAAATCTACGACAATTCCAAAGGCTTTTCCACCACTACCGTCGGTGATCTTCCGGTTCTCAGCAAATACGGCGTGCTGGTAGCGGAAGATGAAGAGCAGGAGAGAAAACTGCTGGTCGCCCACCTCTCCGAATGGGGGCTAAATGCCACTGGTGCTGCGGATGGCAGAGAAGCCCTGTCTATCTTAATAAAGGACGATACAATCCGTCTTTTTATCACTGATCTGCATATGCCTGAGATTGGTGGGCTGGAACTTTTAGAAGAGGTAAAAAAACTGGCAAGGCCCAAGCTGTATTCTATTGTCCTCAGCGGAATCAAAGACAGGCAGACCCTGATCAATGCACTGCAAGCCGGGGCTACTGATTACATGGTCAAGCCCTGCCATCCTGAACAGATATTTGCCAGACTGGCAGTACTTGACAAGGTCATGGAACTTGAAGAAAAACACCAGGCCCTGATCAAGGACCTGTTCGATGTAATGGGAGAGATGCTGGGCAGTCGTGATCCCTATAGTTTGGAGCACAGTTTGAGGGTCGCTGCCATATCCAGAAGAATAGGTCTTTGTCAAGGGCTATCATCAGAAGAACTGGAAGTCTTGGAGATGGGTTGTCTTATCCATGACATCGGGAAAATTGCAATACCGGATGACGTACTTTTAAAACCTGGCCGTTTTAACAATATCGACAGACAAATCATGAACATGCATCCAACCATTGGGGCAAAGTATATTGCTTTCCGCTATCCTGATGACAGAGTGACCGAAATAGTCCTTTATCACCATGAACGGCTGGACGGAAGCGGCTATCCAGCAGGCCTGAAAGGGGATGATATAAGCCCCATGGTAAGAATAGTGTCAGTGGCAGACACGTATGAAGCCTTGATCGCAAAACGGCCTTATAAGTCCTCTATACCCAGTACTCAGGCCATAGAAATATTAAAAGAAGAGGCGATAGAAAGACGACTTGACCAAAATGTCGTAGAAGCCCTGGAGAAGGTCGTATATGACTGGAATCCTCTTACTATACAGAGGCATCCATACAGGGACATTAATGCCCTTGAACTCTTCAGGCAAATTACATATTTCAGGGAACCTATGTGTAGCTTTTATAACTACCGCTGTCTATTAACATTGGACAAAGTCACCGCTCTTAGTATAAATAGATTCCAGTATTTTATGATCATTATCAACTTCGAGAACTTGAAGCAAATAAACCGAAAATGGGGTTATCTCAAGGCAGACCGGATGTTGGACGAAATTGGTGAAAATATACAGCAATCCATAAGCGACTTCTCTAAGGCAAACAGTGGTATAAATGGCGAGGCCTTGCTTTTTCGAAAGGGATTGGATTACTTAATATTTGCAAACTACCCTCTTGATTCCATACAGCAGTTGTCCGACATAATTCAAGACCAGCTACATGCATGCAAGAATAAGTGGGAATTTGAGGCAAGTTTTCTGCTTGAATCTTTCCCCCCCACATGTTCTTTAGAAGATGCCTTGAATCAGCTCCTGGGGACTGACGATAAAGACCTCTAATGGCAGAACATACCCAACAGACAAAAAAAATTGAACACTATTTAGCTGGGCAAGTAGCTCAGGTCGTACGTAATACCATTAAAAATTTGGTTCGAAAAGGATTGCTGCCCTGGCCTGACATATATTCAACTGAATTCTGGCATGTTGTATATGAGAATGGTTACGACGAAATCATACTCAAAAAGACCAAACCTCCCACAGTCCCCAGCCAAATGGTGGAGGAATTTCTGGAACAAACGGATGAGATCTTGGGCGATGTCAAAGACACGGTCAGCTCCTTTGCGTCAGATGCAAAGGAAAACGTGGACAGCATAACTATCGGTCTGAAATCTCTTGAACAGAAAGTTCAACATGATCAAGAATTAAAGGGGGAAATCAAGCAACTTCTGGAATACAACGAAACCCTTTCAGTGCACATTGCACAGATAGAAAAAGAACTCGTGCAACACGTCGGTTTCATTAAGGATCTTCAAAAAAAGTTGCGCATAGATCACCTCACAGGTCTTAATAACCGCAGGGCACTGGAAACAGATTTGAAAAAAGAAATAGCCAAGGCCAGGAGATATCAGTTTCCCCTGTCGATCATCATGATTGACCTTGACCACTTCAAGGATGTAAACGACTCTTATGGATACCAGATCGGAAACAATGTGTTACAGAAATTAGCTGACATCCTTCGAAATACCACAAGAGAGATTGATGGCATATATAGGTATGGTGGTGAAAATTTTGCCATCCTGACACCTCATACTAACTGCCAGGATGGAATGACCCTGGCTGAACGCCTCAGAAAACGAGTGGCAAGACACGTATTTACTGTAAAACGAAAGGGGCATCGCTTAACAGTCAAAGCATCCTTGGGAGTTGCGGAACTGAACCTGGAAGATACTGTGGACTCCTTGCTTGTTCGCGCTAATAAGGCACTCTACAAAGCCGAGACTTCTGGGAAAAACAGAGTTGTTGGTTTGTGTGGCAAAAATCCCCAATCAGATATCACATAATAAAGAATTTTGGCCCAGAGGACCAAGTTTTCAAAATTAGAATAACCCCTGCCAGAAATCCCGTACTACCGCTTGACGATCTGCTTTTACCATAGTAGCTAAGGCTTCGTTTATCTCTATTAACTTGATGGAATGAAGGACAATCATAAAAATCAAAAAGCTGGGGATAGAATTATAATGGCAATCGTATTACCTTTTCGTGGAATAAGATACAATACTGATCGGGCCGGGGATATGGCCCAACTGGTAGCCCCACCTTATGATGTAGTTGATGATGAGAAACGTGATAGTCTTGTATTCAAAAATCACTACAACATCTTTTCCCTTGAATTATCCAAACCTGATTTCAGCGAAACACATAAGGTAGACAAATACACCTGTGCAAAAAAGAAATTTGAAAGTTGGCTATCTAAAAAGATTCTAGAGCAAAAAGATAGGCATGCTATCTATCCCTATGATATAAGCTTTTCGACCCCAGATGGCAATTTATGCAGAAAAGGATTTGTGGCATTGGTGCGCGTGGAGGACTGGGAAAGTCGAATTGTGCGTCCCCATGAACGGACCTTCGACAGAGTGACGGAAGATCGATTTCGTCTACTACAAGCTACAGAAGCCCAGTTCAGCCAAGTTTTCATTCTCTATCGCCACAGCCCGGATGTTGCCCGCATCTTGGCCGAGTCCGAAAGAAAAGAGCTTTATACCGTAAAAGACGAGGCTGGGAATACCCATAGGTTATGGAAGATGACTGACGTGGGCAGACTGAAATCTCTTCATGAGTGTCTGTTAGAAACTGTTTTGTATATAGCTGACGGTCACCACCGTTACACCACTGCTATTAAATACCGAAACGAGATGCAAAAGGTTTATGGAAAAGATCCGTCAAAGCCTTATAACTACCTGATGGTTTATCTCGTAGATTCAGAAGACCCCGGCCTTGTAGTCCTTCCGGTTCACAGGGTTGTCACTCTGCCGGAGGCTTTGGATCTAGAGCTCATAGAAGCCACGGCGTCTCAGGTGTTTGATGTTGAAACAATCTCTCATACGAAAAATCCGGAACCAGAGCAACTGTGCACCAATTTAATCCAATGCTTTGATGAAAAACCGCAGAGGCGAGGAATTGGAGTGGTCTTTGGAAAAAGAAAAACAGCACAAATCTGGTGGCAGAAAGCTACAGATCAAAACAGGCTATTATCGCACTTACACCCTGCCCTGTCGGAACTCGATGTAATGCTGCTGGAAGAGGCCGTTATTAAGGAAGTCTTTAAAATTAACCCCCAGGGCATGGAGGCGGGAAAGACCATAAAGTTCACAATAGATGCACCAAGTGCCGTTAAGGCATTAGATAAAAACGATGTACTTTTTATCCTGCGGCCCACACCGGTTAATCAGGTCCTGAATGTGGCTGATACAGGACTTATCATGCCCCACAAATCAACCTACTTTACCCCAAAGATCTTGACTGGTCTGATAATCAACTCAGTGGACAAGAATAAATCAGTGTGGTTGGTAAGGAACGTACAATAAATAACTTGAACAAATTAATGTCTTTTTTGCCGTCTTCTTCGTTGCTCGTCGATCACATAACCCGTTATGCTCGCTCCTCGCGCCTTGAATACAACAAAAAATCCTATTAATTTTTGTTCAACTTATTTATCTCCCGTTCCTAAAATGATTAAACACTGGATGAATTTAAAATGGAATTCCCTATCCAAGAAAAAACCTCAGACGCTCCCGACGACTCGAGTGTCTTAACCTGTTCAGGGCCTTTTTCTCTATCTGACGAATGCGCTCGCGTGACACATTGAAGCGCTTTCCTATCTCCTCCAGGGTATATTCGCTGTCCTCACCTATTCCAAAACGGAGGCGAATGATCTTCTCCTCCCTTGGACTGAGAGTAGCCAGGATGCCCTTAATCCGTTCTGTAAGTTCTCTCTCCCGCACCGTCTCGTAGGGAGAGACAATATCCATATTTTCAATAAAGTCCCCCAAGGTACTATCTTCATTTCCAACTGGTGTCTCCAAAGAGACCGGTTCCTTTGATGCCTCCAGAATAGACAATATTTTTTCCAAGGGCAGCCCGGTTCGCTGTGAGATCTCAGCAGGTATAGGTTCCCGGCCAAGCTCTTTAAGGAGGGCATAAAATGCCTTAAAAAACTGACTACGGAGTTCTAAAAAATGCACTGGAAGGCGTATTGTACGGGTCTTGTCCAGGATAGCCCTGGTAATAGCCTGGCGTATCCACCAACTAGCGTATGTGGAAAACTTGTTGCCCTTTGTGTAATCAAACCGGAAAACCGCTCGCATTAGACCGAGATTACCCTCCTGAATCAGATCAGAAAGTGATAGGCCTTGATGCATATACCGTTTGGCAATGCTCACCACCAAACGGAGATTGGCATTTATCATTTCATCTTTGGCCACCTCTATTCTTGCCCGATGCCCCTTGACGGTGACCTCAAGGGGTTCAAGGCTCTCATCCTCGGCATAAATCTCCAAAATGCTGGTAACAGCACTTACTAAATAATTCAACTGCTGCTTTTTGGGCTTAAGAGTGGGATCACGACGTCTCCATGTACGAATTTGTTCCCTCAAAGCCTCCATTGCAGGCAAATCCGAGGGGTGTTCCATGATAGCCTTAATAATCCCATTGAAGCCATCTCTGATAGTGCGGCTGAGATCTTGCTCCTTATCAGGAGTAAGAAGCTCATATCTTCCCATTTCTCGCAGATAGGTAGTAGTAATCTCCTCTGAGTCAGTATGACCTCCAGTATCAAGAACTACTGCCGGAGTCTCAGATTTAGTGTCCTCTGAAATAGCCTTTGGTCCTTTTTCTACCAACCTTTTTTTCTCTGCGAGTTCTTTTAGAACCTTCTCTCTGGAAATAGTTGCGAATTTAGGGCCATCGATAACTTCGATATTGTTAAGGCATAGCAGATCGAATATCTCTTCAAGTTTTTCGAGATCCTTTTCCTCATCAGGTATTAGTTCATTCAGTACCTGATAAGTAATAGTACCCTCTTGGCCTGCTTTAATCAGACGACCCAGATAACCATTGGATGACTGGTTCTTTTTCTTAAGAGCTATTTTTACGGCCATAGTTTCATCCAGACAAAACTCTGTTAATTATTGTTCATCATATGTCAAGCTAAGCCAAAACACGGCTGATACGGACTATGGCAAACAATTTTTTTGTTGGCCCATCTTGATCACAAGGCAAGCAAAAAATATAAACTATTTCCAGACTAGTTGCAAACATTAAAGAGAGTTTAGGTCCGACGACCTCGAATGTAAAGTGTTTTAAGGTGAAAAATTTAGCCATACAAACAAGAACCCTACTCACTGAGTTATTACCCGTATACGTTCACGGAGTATTGAAGTGCTGGAGCCGATAGCTTGCATCCATGTATTTTTCTGGTATTTATTTTGGTTACGCAAGCTCGTCGACTGGCAAAAAAATATAATTGTGGAGTGTATGCATATGGAGCGAACCCCATTCACAAAAGAGGGTTTCGAAAGACTTAAGAAAGAACTTGAGACCTTGGAAAGAGTGGAAAGATTTAAAGCCATCAAGGCTATTGCAGTAGCCAGAGCACATGGCGATTTATCTGAAAATGCCGAATATTATGCTGCAAAGGAACGACAGGGTCAGCTTGAAGCCCGGATCCAGTATCTTCATAGCAAACTTTCCGTAGCAGAAGTAATTGAAAGTGAAAACCAGGACTGTGACAGGGTTGTATTCGGAGTCAAGGTTAGGCTAGAAAATATTGATAGCGGAGATGAGGTTGTTTATAAGCTGGTAGGGCCAGATGAATCCGATGTGCAAAAAGGAAACATTTCAGTCAAATCCCCCCTTGGCCAAGCAGTGATAGGCAAATATGAAGGAGATGAGGTTGAAGTCCGCACGCCGGCAGGGCTTAGGAATTATGAAATATTGGAAATCTTTGTCTGACGTAAGTTAAGCGATTAGCTGTTAGCCATTAGCGATTAGCTTTGAAAAATGGTTCATCACGGATTAGTGTGGTAATCCGTGATGAACAGCTATGAGCATGTAGTTAGGCTGAAGCTGTTTAGACTGAAGGCTGAAGGGGTCAGAAGATCACGATTGCCGTACTTTGGCGGAAATATCTGATTTTTGCACCAAACATGGCTTTAAAATGCGCTTTTTCCTAACAGCCTTCAGCCTATCCACCTGAGCAGTTACTTAGTTTTTAGGTGTTAGTAACCTATTTGGAAAACAGCAGCAAATTAACCGCTAAGGAACGGGAGATAAATAAATTGAACAAAAATTAATAGGGTTTTTTGTTGTATTCAAGGCGCGAGGAGCGAGCATAACGGGTTATGTGATCGACGAGCAACGAAGAAGACGGCAAAAAAGACATTAATTTGTTCAAGTTATTTATTGTACGTTCCTAATCACTAAAGGCTAAAAGCTAAAAGCTCGATTGTACTAAATACTTTCATCGGGCCATCCCATGGGCACGCATAGCACAGGGCAAGGCAGAAGGCGAACCACTTTGTCCACTGTGCCACCGAAAAAAATTTCGTCGATCTGTCCCTTTCCTGTACTACCATAACCGCCCATTAAAATGAGGTCGGTCTGAAGCTCCCTTGCTTTGATAGCAATTTCTTGAAATGGGGAGCCATAAGATACGATGGTATCTTTCACCAGACCATCACTGTCCCAATCATTTAAAAAATGGCGAAAGGTCTGTTTGGCCTGGTTCGTAAGCCGTTCTTTCACATTCTCAATTGATTCCTTGGTATAATCAGCAATTCGAGAAACCTCACTTGAATCTATGACATGGATAAGTAATAATTCTGCCTTCCATGAAGAAGCTATTTTTTTTGCATACCTCAATGCGTTTGCAGCACAATCTGAAAAATCTACAGGCACCAACACCAAAGATATTTCCATTCCGAATATACCTCCAAGTTTCCATTTACATTACAAGAAAAAACAACAGACAAAAGCCCTTGACTCCAGCTTTTAATAACAAAAAAGCCTCACTGCACAGACAAATTGGTCAGGATATGGTCTTGAATCCATTTCTGATCCCACCACTCTATAGGATTAACAAATACCCCGTGGACCATCATTCCGAAGTGTAAATGATCCCCGCCGGCAAGGCCGGTCATGCCGGTTTTCCCTATCGTATCTCCACGTTCCACCTTATCACCTGCTGATACCTGAATTTCGCTGAGGTGGGAGTACATACTGAAAAGGCCGAGGCCATGATCCAGGATTATGGTATTTCCATAGATTCCAAGGTAGTCTGCAAATACGACAAGGCCGGCATTTCCTGCAGGGACAGAAGCGTGAGAAATTGAGGCATGGTCGGACCCCATGTGATATGACCGGCCGATTTCCTTGCCTTTGTATAAGTAGTGACGCTTATCTCCAAAACCTGCCCTGCAGGCCGAATTGGGAAGGCAAACAAAGCTTCCGTGCCAGAGGATCTCAGGGGCGCTTTCCTTACAATAATTTTCAATTTTCTGATTATTACGACGCCTTAATTCGCTGTTGACTTCGAGAAATACTTCCAAAGGAGAGCCTCTGAATTCGGGGTATCTAGCCATGAAGTCAGGCATTTTCTGCTCAAGGAACCGGTCACTTATATTTATCGTGTCTACCTTTGGAGGCTTATGAAGGATACGATGGGGGAAGCCGACCCTGGCAACGTTTCCAGCTTGATCTACTGCTTCGATGAGCATCTTCTTTGGCTTACTGACATTGAAAGGAACCGCCACCATGGCCACGTACATATCCTCTGCCCCTCCAGGTTTTGGATAACCCGGGAAAAACTTTTCGTCTATCCAGACCCCTGTCTTGCTGGGTAATTCACTTACTTTATAAGATACAAGACCAGCACCTCCTGTCCTTATATTATGGACAGTACTTTTCACTGCTATCCGGGGTGGTGTCATGTCTATTGGGACTTCAGTTTCCCAAATCCGCTCATTGCCTTTGAGACCATTTCGCCAGGATGAGTCCCTTGCGGTAATCCGGAGAAGGGCTTTACCCTCAGTCATGCCTAACTCGAACGGTTTGATGACCCAGAAGACTGTCTCGTCCTTTACCCCGGATCCCCTCCACCACTCCTTTATCTTGTAAATCTTAGGATCAAGTTCAAAAACCTTGTCTCCCTGGCTCAAGACGGCAGAAATCGACCTTATTCCACTCCGGGCGTCTTTAACTTCAACCGTAAACACATACTCCCTTCCGACTGTCTCCGGTACTGAGACCACCTGCAGCTCCGGTGGACTTCCTTCCAATAGAAAGTATCCAAGAAAGCATCCAGCAGCTATAAGGGCTGCCAAGATTATTAGTACAGTGTAACCCAAAAATTTGCCCATTTGTTTCTCCCTTGGAAATCACCGACCTGTGCAGTTAGCTTCTAGCCATTAGGGTTTAGCTTTGAAAAATCAAGGCATTACATTAATTAGAAATAACACCCAACGGGTGAAAGTTTGTAATAGCAGAACATCCTGTAATCATTACAGCTAATAGCTAACCGCTGAAGGCTAATTGCTCAAATTAGGTTCTATCTTACGATTAAACTCGTTCATGGCAGCTTCAACACCCTTCTCCAGAAAACACACCAGACCCTTTATACTGACATCAAGGACCTTATCTATCACTGGGGCCTCTTCCGACAGAAAAGGCGACAAAACATATTTGTCTATTGGCACAGGACTGAGAGACCTTCCAATACCGATCTTTAGACGGATGAATTCCTTGCTGCCAATAGACCCTATAATGGATCTAATCCCTTTATGCCCTCCAGCCCCACCCCCTTGTACAAATTTAAGACTTCCCAAAGGCAAATCCAGATCATCATGTATCACCAGGAGCTTGTCCAAAGGAATTTTATAAAAGTTAAGGACTGAGGCTACGGCCTCGCCACTCCTGTTCATGTAAGTAAGAGGTTTAAGCAGTATAGCAGGAATGCCCCTCATGAACCCTGACACACTCTCGTATGGGGGAAACTTCTTATGCGGGATAAAATCAAGACCGAATTGAAGGACCAGACGATCCAGAGCTGCAAAGCCCACATTATGGCGGGTATACCTATATTGAGAGCCAGGATTCCCGAGGCCTACCAAGAGCACCCTGGACAAAATCAGCCTTCACCTTCTATGTCTGCAGATAATCCTAGATTGTGCATAACAAATTATTAAAAGTTCCCTTTTCCTTATCAATGTTGCATAATTTGGGATAACGGCACTGAAATGAAACCCCTTGTCCAAACACTGATCATGCCATTTATTCAGATTCCTCTTCTTCCTCAACCTCGATTTCAGTCTCCTCTTCCTCTTCCTCTTTCTCTTCCTCTTCCTCTTCCTCAGCTTTTGAGGCCACAATGGTCATCAAAGTCGTCTCGAGATCGTCTAGTAAGCGAACCCCTTCAGGAGCCACAATATCTGAAATATGAATAACATCTCCCAGTCCAAGATCAGAAACATTAATTTGGATGTCCCGCGGAATGGCCAAAGGAAGACAAGATATTTTGATTGTCCGCTGGATGATCTCCAAGACACCCATATCTGCTTCAACACCCTTGGCCTTACCCACTGCGGTAATTGGCACATCAACCTGCACCTCTTCGTCCATGAGGACTTCATAAAAGTCTATATGGCGTATTTTGTCTTCCACCGGGTGCAATTGCAGATCCTTGATGAGGGCGGTATGACTACTGCTGTCTCCATTGCTCTTCAGATTCAGAGTGAAAAGCAATGGCTCCCCACCTGCCGAATTCAGAAGTTTGTTGAACTCATGGGTGTTCACAGAAAGAGATATAGTCTCGGCCTTTGGCCCGTACAGCACTCCCGGGATCTGCCCTGCATGGCGGAGTTTGCGGGCCACCCCTTTCCCGGCCTTTGTGCGCGCCTGGATATCTATTGTCACATTTTTCATTAAAAAAACTCCTTATTTAGAGATCGTCAAATAGTTGAGTCGTTGAGTCGAAAAATAAGCATGTTAAATCAGTATATTAGACCTTCAACTATATCAAGTGTCCAATTTTTGTGCAAACGATATAAATTCATACAATAATAACTACTTAACTAATCAACTACTCAACCACTTAACCACTTAACCAGGTCTGTTATTAGACAAATAATGAACTTACTGAATCTTCGTCATGTATGCGTCTTATAGCCTCT
>JAGGRV010000141.1 GCA_021159445.1 Deltaproteobacteria bacterium
CTAACTAGTGTCTGAACGAAAAGTCCATTCAGACACAATTTTGAATTCTAAATTTAAAAAAGGGAATAACCTCAATATGTTAATGATTTTTGACCTAAATTGAGAAAACAAAATTTGGGGTTTTTATTCAGACACTAATTAAGAATTAAGAATTAAAAATTAAAAATTGGGTTTTTAAATGCCTACTTTTGCTTATGAGGCCCTGGATGTTAGAGGGCAAAAGATTGAAGGGACCGACGAGGCCGCAAGCCAGGATCTCTTGATTTCCATGTTAATCTCCCAGGGCCTTCAACCTGTTAAGGTTAAGAGGTTAAAGCGGTTCTATGCTTTATGGAGCAGGAAAGGGGTCAGGTTCAGCCACGATGATCTCCTTTACTTCACCAGGGAATTGGCTGATCTTCTGGAGGCCGGTGTTCCTCTGGAAAGGACCCTGGTTATTGTGGAAGATGCTGCTGAGCAAGAGAATATTCGTGCGCTGATTAATACCATAAGACAGGATATCCACGGGGGTAAAAAGCTGTCAGAGGCATTATCATCCTATCCGGACATCTTCAACCGCCTCTACATTAATATGGTGCGGGTAGGGGAGTTGGGGGGTGTCCTCCCTGTGGTTCTCAAGAAGCTGGGTGGTTTCATCGAACGTTCAAGAGATATTCGAAAGTTTATTATTACTTCATCGATCTATCCCAGCATCCTGGCCCTTGTGGGCGTCTTGTCCGTCTTTATCCTGGTAACCTTTGTTGTACCGAAGTTTGGTCAGATCTTTGAAGATCTTAATCAGCCCATGCCCTTGGCCACAAAGTTCATCGTTGGGGCCAGCATGTTTCTACAGTCATGGTGGTGGCTGTTAGGCCTGGTTATTCTTGTGCTTAGTACTGGTTTTTACTCCTACATCAAGTCACCTGAGGGGAGGGCCTGGTGGGATAGGGTGGTGCTTCGTCTGCCCTTGGCCGGTTCCATGTTGCTGAAGATAGAGCTCGGCCGTTTGGCCCGCACTCTGGGCACTTTGCTTGAGAGCGGTGTTCCTATACTCAAAGGTATTTCTCTTTCTGGAGAAGTGGTGTCTAACAGCGTTATACGGAGTGCTGTGGATGATCTGTATAAGGGAGTCCGTCAGGGAAAGAGTCTTAGCCAACTTATGAAACAGACAAAGGTCTTTCCGTCGCTTATGGTACACCTGGTGGCTGTCGGAGAGGAAACAGGGGCTATGGGGTCTATGCTTTTAAAGATTGCAGATGATTTTGAAGAAAGGGTTCAGCACGATACCAAGGTCTATTTATCCCTGGTGGAACCTATAACCATAGTACTGATGGGAATTATTATTGGCGGGATTATCCTGTCTATGCTCCTTGCTATATTTGGTATTAACGATGTGGCTTTATGATAGGTGGAAGGTTAAAGGTAGAAGGTTGAAGGGGGCGGCGCAGCCATCGGGCAAAAGATTGGGTTTTGCAAGTGGCTCAAAGGGTTTTACGCTTGTAGAGCTTCTTGTAGTGCTTGTACTGATAGGTATTTTTAGTTCTCTGGTTTTTGTGTCTGTTGCCGGCGGGATACTTCGGTCTGAAGAGAATCGTTTTATTCAGTCCTTCACACAGACCCTGATCCGGGCCAGGTCCGCAAGCCTGGGTAGAGGCGAGGCAGTCAGGTTTTTTATTGATGGAGAGAGCAGGACCTTTTGTGTTGAAGGCCTTAAACGGCAAAACATCCCAGAGTCTATAAAGGTGGAAGGCGAGGGAGTGGGGGAAGTGGAACCAGGTGTTCATGCAGTGACCTTTTATCCTGATGGAAGTTCAAGCGGTGGGGAAATTGACCTCAAATGGGAAGGAGGTCGTCTGGACCGGATAGTGATAGACAAGTTCCTGGGGCTGATACGCATGGAGCGCATTTCATCATGACAATCACCAAATCACCAAATCACCAAATCACCAATTTTTCATCAGGTTTCACCCTCATAGAGGTCCTGGTTGCTACAGCAATAATGGGTATTTCGCTTGGAGTGTTGCTTTCGGGCTTTGCACAGGGCCACAGGCAGGCATTTAGGGGCGATATGGCCAGAGAGGCAGCGTATATAGCAGAGTCTGTGCTTTATGGATTATCCCATGAGCTTGAACCCCTGTCTTCAATTGAGGAGGAGGTAGAAGACCATCCTGGGTGGAGCTATAAGGTAGAGGTTCGGGACCTGGTCTTGGAGATAACGCCCCAGGACCAAGAAGAGAAAGAGATTGAAATCCCTGAGCTTAAGGAGCTTGTTCTTACCATACAACCTCCATATAATGCTCATCCCTTTGTATTGATTGGCTGGATACCCGCAGAGAAGATATGAGGAAAAAATCAGTCACCAAATCCTCATCAGGTTTCACACTCCTTGAACTCTTGATTTCCGTCTCTCTTATTGCTGTTTTGGTCCTTATTCTTTCCATGTCTGTTCGTACAGGACTGAGGGCCTACAGCAGGGGAAAAGAGATCAACGAACGTCTAATAGTTGTATCCGCTATTGAAGGGCTTTTGGGCAGACAACTCAGGGCTGTGGTGAGGAAGGATGGATCTGATCTCAAGGATTTTTCTGAGTTTCATGGAGAAGAGAGCGAGGTCTCATTTGTGACTACCCACGTGCCACTGGGTTCTCAGGCAGGCGGTCTTTTCAAGGTGGTTTATCGTTTTGATGAAAGAGGGAAAAAATTTATCTATGCTCAAAAGGTCATTACAAGGCCTGAAGACCTGAAAGAGGCCCTTCCTGACAAAATAGATCCGGAAGATAAAGAGGACCTGACGGAACAGGGCTGGGGCGTTTCGATTGTAAATGGGATAGATTCTTTGGTCTTTACATATCATGATACATCTCAGAGTACATCGCAGGATGAATCCGCCCCTGAGGATTGGCAGGATGGTTGGAATAAAAAGGGTAAGGTGCCCGAGGCAGTGGCCATGGGCCTGGCTTTTTCCGATGATGGCGAGGAGCCTGCAACCACCTGGCGGATTTTCTATACAGATCCTTTTATTCTGGTAAGCGCAGAGTGATGGGACAGAAAGGTACGGTTCTTGTATTGGTCCTGTGGGTGTTGACCCTGCTTACACTGGTCGGCGGTTTCTATGCGGTTGAGGCCAGAATTCGCAGGAATTTGGGACAATATGCCTGGGATGCCCTGCAGGGCCGAGAGGCTGCGAGGTCTTTACTGCTTCTTGCAGAGAGCAAGCTGTTTCCTCCTGGAACCGATAGGGAAGAAGAAGAGGATGGTCTTTTCGCAGATGGGAGTGTGTATAAAGTGAAATTTGGAGGCAGAGAGGCCTGTTTTACTCTGGAAGACGAGAATGGAAAGCTCGATCTTAATAACAGCTCGGAGGATCAGATCAGGGATGTAGTGAGGGCAATTCTAGGGGATGAGGAGCTTGAGGCTGCAGATACTATGGTGGATGGTATTTTGGATTGGAAAGATTCTGATAAGCTGGTGAGGCTGAACGGGGCAGAGGATGATGTATACCAGGACAGGTCTCCGCGATACTATCCTGCTAATGGTCCATTTCATTTATTGGAGGAACTGCTTTTGGTAAATGGTGTTGGTCAGGAGGCGTTTTACGGGCCTATTAGCTGGTCATCCCAGGAGGAAGAAGATAGCGAGGTCGTGTGGCAGGGCGGTCTTTGGAATTTATTCACAGTTTACAACAAATCCGGCGATGTAAGCACGGAATGTGCACCTTTACCTCTTGAGGAAATTCTAAGTGCCGAACTTGGTGATAACACTACATCAACCCGTGAGGTAGTGTGTCTCAGGGTTTGGTTTGGCAGCCGTATATATCAGGTTTACTGGAATCCTCAGTCTGGGACAGAGGGGTCCGAGATCAAGCATTGGACCGAGGCAATTACTCTGGGAAGCAAAGGCTCAAGGTGGTCAGAGAACGGGAAATAACAGGTATTTATCTGGACGAGTCCAAGCTTGATGTCTTCTGTCTTAAGAAACATCTTGGTAAATGGTCTTCTGTTGAACTGCCCTATACGTTTGATGATACCGGGCGTTCCTTGGCAGAACAGGTAAAAGGCGTACTTCAGGCTATTCGTCCATCGCGAAGGCGTAGAATATGTCTGGCCATTCCTCGCAAGAATTTGTTTTTAAGGGAGTTAAGCTTTCCTCAGTTGGAACTGGACGAGGCGGCAAATGCAGTCCGTATGGGCATAGGGCTTCACATACATCTGAAACCGGATGAGATATACTATGATCAATGGGCCTTCAAGCGTGGAGATGAGACCGTAGTGCTTTTGGCCTATATCCCAAGAAGTTTTCTGGATCCAATACTCAGGGCTGCTCGTGAGACAGGCCATGGTAAATCGCTTGGGCCTATATCACCCGCGACTTTGGGGCTGGATATCCTGTTGCGCAGCAGTACAGAAGCTCATCTTCCCTGCGTCAGTCTTGGCCGGCAGGGAGATGGCTGGTGTGTTTCTCTTCACGGTATTTATGGATGGGAAGGCTCACATTCCGTATCAATTTCAGGTAAAGAAGATGTCTCGATGGGCCTGCAAAAGCTTGCTCAGCATCTCCCTTCTCCCTTCTCCAGGATCGCAATGGCCCCTGTCTATGCAGTGGGATGTTCAGATGCAGCAATTCTGGATCCTCCCCCCAGAGATCCATGTAATGTCATAAAGGACCTCTCGAATATTTGTGGACAGGAGGGCAAAGTCACCTGGGGGTTATGCGCTGCTTCACTGGGACTAAGTTCTTATCCTTCAATTTTTTTCCAGGAAGGTATCCGTCGTAAACCTTTCCGTTTGAGTATAAAACCGTATCAATTTGTGGTTGGGGCTGCCGCTGCGGCAATTATATTGGTCACAGGTTTTCAGGGTTTACAGTTACAACAGCGTGTTCACTCTATTCACAAGATGGAACAGGAGGTTGAGGATCTACAAGAACGTCTGTCACCCATGCTGAATACCCAGAAGCAGTTGGAACAAGTTGAAAATCAGCTCAAGGACCTGAGAGATTTCAGGGTTGAAAGGCCCTCTGAGCTGAAGGTCTTAAAGGCTATAGCTGAGCTTACGCCCCCACAGACCTGGATAAAAAATTTCAATATTAAAAAAGGTAAGCTAAAGGTTACAGCCGAGGGTGGTTCAGCAGTAAAGACCATGGGACAATGGCGTCAGAGTCCTCTTTTCTCAGAGGTCAAACTCATATCTCCTGTCACAAAGGACAGGCAGCAAAGGGAACGTTTTACAGTGGAGATGAAGCTGGTCAGCGGAAAAGGAGGGGCGACTAGTGGGAATTAGTCGTCAGCTATCCAGTAAAAGAAGTCCCTTATTACGTTATGGTTTATTGGTAATAGGGCTTATACTCTGGTACAGCCTGGTATGGGTCCCGCTGTCCGGCAAAATCGAGAAGTTAGATAGCAGGCTTGAGACCCTGGAGACGAAAATTGGGCGTTTGAAGCGGGACATCAAACGCCATCGTGGTGTAGACCAACGCGTTACGCAGTCGGAGCAGAGGCTCGCGACTGCTGTAAAGGGGCTTATGCCAGGGGATACTCCCCAGCTTGTAGCATCCAATTTACAAGATATTTTGCTCAAAATGGCCTCTGAAGCTGACTTCCAGGTAATTACTTATAAAACAGGCCGGATTAGCAAATGGAGAGGTTATCAACTAGCTGTAGCTACTTTTAGTGCTAAGGCAGATATTAGGAAGCTGGTCAAGTTTTTGAAATTATTAGACGATGATCGTAGGGTATTTCGAATACAGAGTATTAGTGCGGTCAAGGTAAAAGGGCGGAATCCACATCTTAGAGTCAACCTTGAGGTGGAAGCTCTTTTTATGAAAGCTGCTTAAGGGGTAAGGCCAAGATGAGAATGCAAGATCGGAAATGGATAGTCTGGGGCTTGGTTGTCATGTGTTTTTTGGGATCTATTCAAGGCTTGGCGTTTGCCCAGGATCCCATTACGCAGGAGACCCCGTCAGACGAAGGTGAAAATGCCCTACCTGATTCTAATGCGGTTGTAATAAAGTCTCCCTTTTCCGGAGCCAAAGCTGGTGAACGTCGTCAAATGGACATTACCTTGGATAATATGGATATATATCCTGTCTTGGATCAGGTCCTGGGGCGTATTTTGGAGCTTAACTATGTTGTAGATCCAGCCATTAAAGGGACAATTTCACTCAATATCAAGGGCAGATATACCAAGAATGAATTCCTTGATCTCTTCAATTCCATATTGCAGATACACGGTCTGGCAATAACCCGCGGCGCTCAGGACCTCTATAAGGTAGTACGGAAGGCCAGCAGTGCCAGAACAGGGTCAGAAGTGGTAAATGTCGGAGAACAGGCCCCCTGTCCGGGAGACGTAATCAGTGTCTTTCAGCTCCAGTATCTTTCGGCAGCCCATGTAATCGCAAATCTTAGGAATTTTATCTCACCCGGGGCGGTCATTGTGGCCGAGCCAAGCTCCAATGCCGTTATCTTGGTGGATACTGCAGAAAATGTGGCCAAGTTGTCCAAAATATTGGCTTTAATGGACACGGATCTTTTTAAGGATATACATTGGCGTTTCTATACTTTGGAGCATACCGATGTGGATGATCTATCGAAAGACCTTGATAAGATATTCAAGACAAAGGGGCTTTATATAAAGCCGGGTATTGATCCTGGCGGTCTCCAGATCATGCCTTTAAAGACCATCAACGCATTACTTGTGGTGACCAAGTGGGAGGAAGTCCTGGATGTGGTAGGCCACTGGGTGACCCAACTGGATCAGGAGATATCAGCGAAGGGAACTCAGGTCTATGTATACTTTGTCCAGAACGGCAAGGCTGCAGATATCGCCGACATCCTCCGGCAGCTTTATGGCGGAAAGCCGTCAGAGCGCAAAGGCAAGAAAGAGGTCCTTGTGGAAAGGGAAAAAAAGCCCGCAAAAGAGAAAGCCGTGTCACATACCGGGGAGTTGGCCGGAGAGGTGGAAATCATTGCCGACGAAGTCAACAATGCCATACTCATCAAGGCCACGCAGAGAGATTATGCCATCCTTTCAGGGGTGCTGAAAGAGATCGACATTGTTCCGCGGCAGGTCCTGATCGACGTGTTGATTGTTGAGGTCTCGCTGGGTAACGATATTGAATACGGGGTCGAGTGGTTTCTCAAGAGCCATATGGGGGGATCATATTCTTCTAATATTGCACTTACCGATCCTAATCTCGGAAACTTACCCAGGAACACGGCGCTTGGTACGGGCATTTCAGGATTTGCATACAGCCTGTACACAGGTGACAGCCTTCGAAACTTAATTAAGTTGTTGGCTACGACGACAAATGTCAATATCCTCTCAGCGCCCAATATCCTGGCTGTGGATAACAAGGAATCCACCATCGAGGTCGTACAGGACGTGCCTACTTTGACTAGCTCGACTACCAGTACGACCGAGAGCACTCTCACACAATCGATCCAGTATCGAAGTGCCGGCATCCTTCTGAAGGTAACGCCTTCTATCAATGAGAGCAGACTGGTCAGTATGGAGATAACCCAGGAGGTCAGTTCTCTCCTTGAAAAGGCCAAAGTAGAGGGTATTGACTCCCCAATCTTTCAGACCCGTAAGACTACAACCAATCTGGTGGTGCAGGACGGCCATACCATCATAATCGGCGGCTTGATGAAGACAAAAAAAGAAAAGAGCCGCAGTGGTATCCCTTTTCTCAAGGACTTGCCGGTCCTAGGCTATCTGTTCGGCTGGCGAAGTTACACAAACGAGAAGACGGAACTATTGATGACTATTACTCCCTATGTCATACAATCCAAGGAGCAGGCCGACGCACTGACCAGGGAATTTAAAGGGCGGGTCAAGTCCCTGAAGCAGATGCTGGGGGAACATAAGGGCCTGGCCGGCGAGAAGGGTCTGGAGCAGGAAGATGATAACTAGCCTGGATTGCCCAAAAAAAGTAACTTATTCGATCTTGCTTTTGATAGCATCTTTTTGCGTCGGCCTGTGGTACTCTTTTAGTCCCGGGGCTGTTCATGCCGAAGAACCCAAGGTTGAGCTTGGTCCCTATGAAGTCATTATCAGCAAGGACCCTTTTGATCCTGAGCGAGGCAAGAGTCAATCTTCACTCTCAGCAGTTGAGGGAGATTTGAAGGACCAGTGTCAGGTCTATGGTACTATTATTGCTGAAGAAATGCGACAGGCCTTCCTCATGGTTGAAACTTCCGAGTCTGCCTCCGGCCCGTACAAAAAAGTGGTTAAGGGATCTCAAAAAAATCTGCGTACTGTAACTGTTGGGGACCTTGTTGATGGCTGGCGTGTAGCGGATATAACAGCTCAAGGTGTTAAGTTTGAATCGGATGGGGAATATGTTGAAGTTGGTATATTTGATGAGGTCAAGAAGGAGAGAAAGGCTACAGCTCCGGTTGCCTTGCAGACTCCTCGTCCAAAGCCACAGGTTAGCCTGGCTCCTCAATCAACACCTGCAAAAAGGGCTTCTTCCAGCACCAGCAAGCCGGGTTCTCGTTCTCAAATAAAGCCTGGTAAGAAGACTAAGCAACACTCAAAGACGTTTGGTCCTGCCAAGATCTCAACTAGTTCTGGATCTCAGGCAGAGACAGGGCGGACAGAGGGTGCCCCCAGTCAGCCGAAGTTTTTAACTCCGCCTGCAGCACCTTCGAGTAATCCTTTCCTGGAGCTCATAAAAAAGGCAAAGGGAAAGTAATTGTTGCATACGATCAGACGGACTTGTGAGCTACTTGTTTGAATGCGTTGGTTTACTTGCTTTCGATTTCCCTGAGGCACTCTTTAAGATTTTCAGGGTTTTCCCCCTGAAATACTGAAGCAGATCCTTCAGGAAGACACTTCCTTATCAGGTTGCCGAGCACCTTTTTTGGGCCAAGCTCAATAAAGTTCGATATCCCGTCCCGGTCCATGTTAATTACAATCTCATACCACCTGACAGGCGAGCAAATCTGTTTCTTCATGAGGTCCTTGATTTTCTCCGGGTCTGATTCCGGCCTTGCCGTGACATTGCTGTAAATTGGGATTCTGGGCTTATAAAAAGAAACTTTATCCAAAATTTCAGAAAAGCGTCTTGATGCCTCATCCATAAGGGGGCTGTGATAGGCGCCGGAAACCTTCAGGGGAATCGCCCTTGCTCCTCCAGCCTTAGCTTCCTTGCACAAATCGCTGACCATGTCCGTTTCTCCGGTGACTACGATCTGCTCCGGCGAATTGTGATTAGCCAGGACCAAGATGCCTTTTTTTGCCAGAGCCGCGATCAATTCCTCCAGCTCTTTCTTGCTGAGACCGATCACAGCAGCCATGGCTCCGGGATTTTTATCCCCTACCTCCTTCATAAGCCTGCCCCTGGCACGTACCAGCTTGAACGTGTCTTCAAGGCTAATAACCCCGGCGGCCCACAGTGCCGGATACTCTCCCAGACTGTGTCCTGCTGTTGCCGCCGTCTTTAATCCTGTATTTCTGGCGGCAATACAGCAAATGATCTCTACAGCGGTCAGACAAGGCTGAAGATTTTCGACCTGGGTGAGTTCTTCCATTGGTCCTTCGATGCAGAGTTTCTTCAGGGGAAGCCCTGTCAATTCTTCTGCAACAGAAAAAACATGGTCCGCATCAGAAACCGTTTCCAATAAGGCCTTGCCCATTCCAACATATTGAGAACCCTGTCCAGGAAAGACAAAGGCCAGATTATTTTTCATTATTAGAAGCCCTCCACGAATTAGCCAACCTCATCCACCTATGCTGGACATACTCCGGGTGCAAGATAGTTTTTCTTTATCCAAAAACTCTAATCCTTTTGGCTTTTTTAATACGGCCTGGCGGAAAAAAAGAGCCAGTTCCTCTGTGTCCAGTCCCTGGCGCAAGGCCTTTTTGACATCTACCTCCTTGTCAGAGAATAGGCATAATCGAAGACGTCCCTCTGCAGTGAGGCGCAGGCGGTTACAACTTTCGCAGAAACGGTGACTTAAAGCACCGATAAATCCTACACTTCCCAGGGCATTATCCATCACATATTCACTTGCCGGTCCGGCACTTTGCGATTTGGGCAATGGGCGCAGCTTTCCAAATGCGTCCTCTACCTGATTTCTGATCTTATCACAACTGACAAATCTGGCCGGATTCCAGAAAATATCATGGCCGACAGGCATGAACTCTATAAAACGAACCTGCACGGGATATTTCAAGCTCAGTCCTGCCAGGGCTGTTATTTCATTGTCATTTATGCCTTTCATGATCACTGAGTTGATTTTTATCGGGGAAAATCCCTTTTCCAGGGCCTTTTCTATGCCCCGCCACACCTGCTCAAATAGATCAAAGCCGGTAATATAGGCAAATCGTTCCGGATTCATGGAATCAAGGCTGATGTTAATATGCCTGATACCTGCCTTGAATAGGCCATCTGCATACTCTTCCAGCAGGACACCATTTGTGGTGATACAGATTTCTTCAAGCCCGTCAATCTCTGTCAGTTTTTCTGCAAGGCTTATTAAGTCCCGCCGGACCAATGGTTCTCCACCTGTAAGGCGTACTTTTGTGACACCAATGGCCGTGAGGGTGCGGCAAATTTTAAGAATTTCTTCATAGGTGAGGATTGAATCATGAGGCAACCAGGAAAAGTTGATCTGAGGCATGCAGTACTGACATCGAAGATTACATCTGTCTGTTACTGAGAGCCTGAGATAGGTCAACCGCCTGCCGTATCGGTCAACCAGGATATTTTTTCCTTTTTTCACCGGATTAGTTCTTTTTTCTGTAAGCGTTTACAGGGTGCTGCAGATGCGAGGCGGAGGGTACGCAGACGTAC
>JAGGRV010000477.1 GCA_021159445.1 Deltaproteobacteria bacterium
CCGGTGTGACAAGCCGCTTGAAGAAGCCCAGGGTCAGACGGTCTTCTGTGCGGACGGTTGGGGAGGCCGGAGCAGAGTAGGACGCGCTTCTCCTGCCGCCTGACCTCCCGCTTGGAAGGGTTGTGGTGTAAAATAGCCCCGTTCCCGGAATACCCACCGTCGCACGTTTGCCTCGGGAACCAACGGTGAACTTCGCACCGCGTGGCCCGAACGAGAGCGATCCACCCGACTTGCTCAGGTTTAGGGTCACTCCAGGTGCGATTTTGATTCTTCTCCAAAAACGAAAGCTCATGAATCATCTTCCGGTCGAGAATTTTCGCATACATCCTCCTCCGAGGACCCAGCATCAGTTCTTCTTCCTTCCCACTTCTCACATACGGCTTCAAAGTCAGGCTGCGTCTCATCTTGAGTCCAGCTCTTGTAAAACAAGGGATTTTTACTCTTGGGGATAGGACTGGCCTCGCGCATTTCGGCCAAAGCGGGAGCTTGCACACATTCCCCCAGCACCAGAGCACTACGAGGTGCAAGGGCTGGAAGCTGATCAAGCATTTGTCCGTATATGCCA
The DNA here is from genome assembly GCA_021159445.1 of Deltaproteobacteria bacterium. Lineage (GTDB taxonomy): Bacteria > Desulfobacterota > Dissulfuribacteria > Dissulfuribacterales > UBA3076 > UBA3076. The sequence goes on from JAGGRV010000477.1 coordinate 566, forward strand.
GGTACGATTTCACGGAAGTAGCGAAGGTCTTCCGGATTCTGCAATCGATGAACAATGAAGCTATTGCATTGCGAGAGAACCGTCTTCGATAATTCACTGGGCCGCTGGGAAGCTACAACCAGTCCTAATCCATATTTCCTGCCTTCTCGGGCTATACGCTCAAACACCAGCTTTGAGATTGAATCTTCTTCTGTTCTTCTTCCCTCACGGATGTAGTTCTGTGCCTCTTCGAGTACTAGAACGACCGGGTACTCTCCACGGGAAATACTACTCACTTGTTGATCCGTTAATCTCTGCATAAACTCGTGGATGAGGCGACCAATTAGTGCCGTAACATTCTCAAGAACTTCAGATGCAAGAAGGCTAAGATCGATGATAACAACGTTGGAACGAGACGCACCACGCCTGTGCCGATCATAGAAAGGTAGCTGGCCTTTGGAACAGTCTTTTCCGTCACTCAGTTTTATCTTGGAACAGGTTTCTACTCCCAAAATATCCCGAATGAATGTTGCCAATGAATGCTCAATAGCTGGCCACTCAGCACACGTCGGCCCAAAAAGAAACTCAAAACGGGAATCCTCGAGTAGCCGGTAGATTCGCATCAACATCGTAGAGCAGTTGTCTCGTGCTCGTGAAGAACTCGCTTCGTCACGCGACATCGCACTTTCAAGATGCCGATACCGGAATTCTGATTTACTAAAGAACCTGGGGCAGTCAGAGGATGAGAATCCAAGGTCAGTGCTTTTTTCCGGAAGTCGTGTCAGAGTTCCTAATACGGGCTTGATTGAGCTTTCGATCTGAGTGCGCTTGCTAACATCAATCGCGGCATAGGACTCATACTGCTGTCCTTCATTACGTATGCCCTCACGAGCGATATCACGGACCCCTTCAAACATCGTTTTTAGACTATCGGCAGTAACGTCGGGATAATGTTCCGTTAGGATCACGAGCTGCTCAATAATCGTCGTTTCTTCAAGATAACTGATCATGCCATCGCACAACTGCCGAACCGTTTTTGCATCGCGCCCCTCGGCACCGGTACAAAGACCAAGTATTCGATTGCACTCCTGAATGATATTTTGTCTCACATGTATCCAGTTTTCTGAGCCACCCTCAGAATCTCGCGCTGATGACAATGCGTGCAGCAGCACTGGCCGTTGAACACCTGGAGACGCTCGAAAAAGTCGTACAAAATCATCTGAGTCCATGAACCAGTATGGAATGGCAAGCTTTTCCTGTTCTGCAGGATCGGTCGGGATGTAAAGCGATTTGAAGGCCGGGCGGGCGTCAACCCATTTGCCATCGTCATTGGCTTTCTGGAAGGCAGCACGGTATTCGCCATTGGTATCAAGGATGATAAACCTGGTCTGCTTCACTGCGGGATGCTCGATCACGGATTGCACGATTGTTGCGATGGAACAGGATTTCCCGGAACCAGTACTCCCGATTATGGCCGCGTGTTTGCCGAAGAATGCATCGGGGTCGATCTTTATCTCGTAGTCAGGGAAAATAGCTGAACGCCCTATAGGGATACAGAACCCTGGTTCCTCTGGAGTCGATTCGTTTAAAACCGCTTTCTTTCCAAATATTGCGTTAAGGTCCTCCTTGGTTGTAATAAGGACTGGAGTATCGAGAACCGGGAAAAGGTTGATTCCTTGCCGAAAACGTCCTTCATCAATAGTCCCAATCATAGTCGCCTTCATCAATCGCCGAGAGGAAGGCAACGTCACCATCGTCTTGTCTGCTTTTAACTCGCTTTCCTCTGTCAGCAAAACACGCGTGACCATAGCGACGATCCGGCGGGCACCGACCGGAATGATAATGTACGAGTTAATTCGTCCGACCTCCAGCGTACCCTCATAGGTAGAACGGGTCAGGGCCTTCAAGTCCCGGTTTAGCTCAACCGTTACCTGTGCGGTGTCAACCGCGACTAATCGGCCAATTTCATGATCACTAGCCATCGCTGTCCTCTTCCGTAGCACCCGTATCTTGTCGAGAAAGCATTGCTAACCCCTTGAAGGTTTTCATAACTTTGGTGTCGATTTCTTCTTCTCTAAGGTCCGGCAGAAGCTTCGCAACAAAGCTATCAAATGTACCTAACTCCCAGCCCTTGACAATCCAAACACGCTCATCCTCGAGCTTTTCCAATTCCGCGACAAAATCGCTTTTCGGCTCGGGGTCCACCACAACGAGAGTAAAGCTCGGGATAGCAAGAGCCTGCCGAATCAATGCATTGACATGGTCATCTCCAAATCCGTAGCCAATCACAAACAGCGCTGATTGGGGTTGTGCAATTGCATTTCCGAATCTTCGGAACAACTCGGAATACGGCATACCTAGTGCCTGACCATATTTCAGGGGAGATGGATAAATGAGAACATCATCCTCTGGGCATTTTTGATTGAAGAAGGTGGCGTAAAGTCCATACGGATTTTCCCAGCTCTGATCTTCCTTATGCCACGTGATAGAACCGTGGAGCTTATAAAGGTGCAGAGCCCTGTCAAAGCGATGGACCCGCCCTTCAGTTGTCTGCGCGGGGAAATAGAAGTCCAGATCATAGGATTCCGGTCGAAAGACACGGCGCAGTGTACCTACAAATCCATCAACCAGAACCGCACCTTCAGCGTCTGCTCCCTGTTCTATCAATGTGTCATAGTTAAGTGTGAAGATATTCGCCCGCCGAAGGTTGAGTGGTCGGGTGAGGACCTTCTTAATGAATTTCCTGTGACTCCGAAGATGTTCCTCCAAGCCAGACTTCGGCAGGTTAAGGAGAACCGTCAAAGAACCAGTGATCTCCTGAATCAAATCGGCTAAATCATTTTTGTTGATTACCAGATCTGCACCACCAGTTAGTTTTAATGTCTCTGTTGCCTCGAGCATTCCGGCAGACCACGTATGCAATTGACTGAGAAATTCTTCAAGGTTCAGACCAATCGCAGAGATAGCGTTTTCTTCGTCGGACTGGAACTGCTCGTACCGGCTTTCAAATGAAAATTCGTTTTGTGAAAGAACTGATGCTATTGAATAGAAAAGAGCAATCCATACCGGTACTGCATCCCCTTGCTGTTCCTCTTTTGCTTTGTCGAGAAGCATCTTCTCAAGTGGCTTTGGTATATTTGCAAGAGATACGCCTCCGGCAGCAAGGGATGAACCAGCTCCGACCAGAAATGAGACGTTGTCGGTTTTGAGGATTGTCCCGAACCGAACGCGCATTTCCTTAAGGACTTCTCCAAGTGCCTTTTTCGCCTTATCTTGGTTCTCGCTGCTCTCAGGGTCATCGCTTAAAATGCCATGTATGTGCCGCTCTATGACATCCTCTTTGCCGATGCGCATCTGATAATCAGACAAGCGGAAAGTTTCGCTCATCGTGTTTCCTCCTTTCGTCATCGGCTTCTGCTATTTTCATGATCATCCCAATCGAACCACTGTTGCTTCACCGACGTTGTTGTACCGCTCTGGTACACAGGTAAGGATGATGATTTGACATTCTTTCCCCGCTTTAGCGAGAACCGCTCCCATCAATTTTAGCCGCTCTGGATCTGTATATCCCAGAGCATCGTCCAGGATGAGAGAAGCCCCACCATCCTTTGAGACGGTTATTGCACATGCCAACCGAGCTATTAAAGAAATCTGTTCTTTGGTGCCTCCGCTCAAAGATTCAAACGGGACATTGGAACCATCCATCACCCGACTGGCAACCGATAGGTCCTCGGTTACATCAACTTCAAAGCTGTTGTTAAACACCAAGCGGCCGAGCTTCTCAATTTTCTCTTTGAGAGGAGCGACATAGGCACGACGCGCCTTATCACGCTCCTCTTTCATTGTTAGATACAGCAGCTTAGCCGCTTCAGCCCTCTGAATCATCGCTGCGTTTTTTTGCCGTATGTGATCAAGATGACTCTGGGCTGCGTGGAGTTTTTCATGCAACCCCTCTTCTCCGAAAACCTTGAGACGAGTCCGTACCTCGGTATTCTCTTTCTGCGCTGCTTCACGTTTTTTCTCAACCGTTCCCAAAGAACCCTTTGCCGTTTCCGCCAGAGCTTTCACTCGCTCAGGTTCCTTGTCCTGGAGATTTCTCTCAGCAGACTCTACGTTCTCTTCCTCTGTACGAACAAGCTGGGTAGATTTTAAATGCTCTGATTCGAGGATGTCATCTGATGTCATTTTGCGGGATCGTGCAAGCTCGTCTTCCGCACGGTTTAATTCTTCAGCCTTGAGGTCAAGCTCCACCCTCACTTTCTGGTGTTGTTCCCTCAGTCCATCACGAACCTTACGGGCAGCATCCAGTTCCGTTCTAGCTTCATCCCATACCTTGTTGGCCTCTTCAAGATCGCCTTCTGCACTTCGCAGCTCTTTTTTCGCAGCTTCCAAACACTCGGGAAGCTCGGGTTCCGGTATCCTGGATGATGGATAAGCCGGCACACCTTTCCCCAGCCCTATGACTTTTCTTTCCAACTCTTCATAGGTCAGGTCACGGAGATTTTCTTTTTCGATATCCTTCTGTCTTGCTATAGATTGCTGCGCTTCTCGCCGCGCATCATAGGATTGCCTTGCCTCATCCGCATTGCTGACTCCGGCATCATTGCAGACGGCATCGAGCTTCTGTTTTGCATCTTGGACCATTTTTGAAAGATCAGATGAACTGGCCCCAGCTGTCACTTCCATTTGTAGAGATCCAGGAATGGTCAAACGGACTCGATCAGAAACGGATAATTTGATTTCCTCGTCTTTTGAAATTGTGGTTTGCTCTTCATCAATCTGGAAGTCGAAATTGTTCAGCCCTTTCAACAGAATATTCGGGGCACCCGTCTCCAACTTCGCCTGGGCCGTAATGAGCGAACGTTCTGCTTTCTGAATTGTTTTCAAGGTAACTTCGTCAACGCTGTTACCCGCCAACAACTCACCAGCTAGGGCGGCTTCTTCCCGGGCATGATCGATGCGGTCTTTCCGTTCCCTTAGTTGCTCGAGGTGCAGCTTATTGTTGAAGTAGTCAAAATCCGCACGGCGGAGATTGAGAAGCGACTCGGCCTCCTTACGTCTGGCTTCAGCTCTATTTGCATCCGATTGGGCTTTTTCCAGATCGTTCTCTGCCTTCTTGACCGATGCGGTTGAGGATATACTGGACTCTGCAAGTTCCGCATGTGCCTTTCTGGTTTTGGAAACTGAATCGATGAGGTTCTGGCGCAGTTCCTTGTCGCGCTTCGCGGCCTGTTCGGTTTTTTGGGCTGATTCTAATTTCAGGCGGGCAGTTTCCAGAGCAGTCTCCAAGCCATTAATTTCATCGAGAGACTTTGTGTATTCTGAGATATCCTCCCGGAGCTCATCCTCTTGTTTCTTCAAACGCTCCAGTTCCCGTCTCAGTTCTGCCGCACGTACGATATCCTTTTCTAAGTCCTGGATCTGTGTTTCCAATGAAAGAACTTCGGCCTCTGTTTCTTCCTGGGCTTTTTGGGACTCCTGCAATTCCTTTTTTGGGCTACCTCGCTCCGTGAAATAGCGCCCATACTCCTCCCGCACTTTATCAAATAGACTTTCCTCTCGGGGATCTGCCCGGTGACCACCAGCAGCAATATCAAGCGCAGCCGATAATGAAGTCTGTTTTGATAAATCGGCCTGCTGGACCGCTTCACCCTGCTGAATGCAGAGTGCTTTCCATAGGTCCATGTCGATGGTTTCGCGTAATATTTCCTCGGCACGCTCATGAGCTTCGCGTCCGGTATGGTTTTCCGGTTTGGGACTTATGACCTTAAGTGTGGTCTCTGTTTTTTTGTGAAACCGCTTGAAATATGTAAAAATGTAGGGTCCGCTTTCCGCCTCCAGCTCAATCTCCGGACCGACATCTCGCGTTACAGGCTTAATTGCTTTAACGTCACTGTGCTTGCTCGAATCGGGATAATCGAAAAGAATCCTGATTGCTTCACTAAGGCTGGTTTTCCCGGCTTCATTCGGGCCTTCCACGATGGTAAGCCCCTGGGGTCCGAATCGCACCTCGGACTCATCAATTCCCCGATAATTGGTCAAACGGAGGCGGAGAAGTCTCATCGTTCCCTCCCTGCAAGCCTGACAAGGAGAGCAAGTGCATTCCTTGAAGTGACCGAATCAGGGCCTCCTGATTCTTCGATATTGGAGCGCAATCGTTCAACGGTACAACTGGCAAAGCCTGAAAAGCCAAGATCCTTGAAATCGGCATCCTCCGGCATAATAACGAGATTATCTGTACGCGTCTCAACTGCTCCCAGGATTTCCTGAGCATGGGAAAGAAGCTCTTCAAGTTCGCCATGTAACGATAGCGAGAGTGCGCCGACAAGACGCAGTTTGATAACGGTTCGTTCTTTATCTTCAAGATTTTCAAGCCAGCCGCGAAGCGTCTCAATGTCTTCCCTTGTATAGAGGTCAACCTGTTCACGCTCGATGAACTTCCATCTTCCGACATTCACATCTCTCGTGGTTACACCTGCTTCATTGATTGTGGCGACCAGGGCAAGGCCGGGTTTCACTTCGTTGTAATCCGTTGGTTCGGGAGTGCCGGCGTACCATATACGACCGCTGTCACCGACCTTAGTAAAAGAGTGCCGATCTCCGAGAGCCAAGTAATGGATTTTGTTTTCTGTTATTGCGTTTTCAGCTGCATGAAGGGAAATAAGTGAAGGATCATCGGGATCTGGAGACAGGTTGTCCACCATCCCATGGGCAACACAGATACGCAGCGCATCGACGCTGGGCTCAAGTTTACCGGTTGTCAAAGCAACTAAATCTTGCAGCGGACGTTTTGAAGTCCAGGGTATCCCTACAATCTCAATACCATCGTCAACACGAATGGGAGTCGTGTCCTCAATCACATGGACGTGAATCGGTTTCCGCTCCAGAAAGGTCGTGCTGCGAAAAACGGATGCCGCGTTGAGAGGATCGTGGTTGCCGGGAAGCAGGTATACAGGAACCGGCACATCCTTCAGAGCCTCAATGGCGCGCGAGACGGTCTTGCGGTCAACCAGGTTCGACTCGAATACATCCCCACAGACCACCATAAATTGACAGTCTTCTTCTTTAGCAATGCGCCCAAGCTTACGGATGGCATCAAATCGGGATTGAGCGAATCTCTCCTGAACCCCTTCAGAAAAGAAGTGCCGAGTCATTCCCAACTGCCAATCGCCTGTATGGAGGAATCGAATGTTCATGCTGTCTTTTCCCTTCAAGCTTTCTTAGTCTTGATCATTTCGCACTCCTCAAATATTGTTCCTGGCAAACGCTAATCGTTTCTATCAAGTTCAAGGATGAGTCCGTTAAGGTCTTCTTTGGCCTTTTCCAGAATCAACTGCGCGCATTCCATGCAGTAGTTGTTCTTCGACATATTCTCCTTGATGACCAAGCACCTGTCGCCCTTGCTGATATCGTGCCCTTTGTTCCGGGAGCACTGCCGTCGGCGTTGCGCCGTTTCGAAGCAGGCGGATACGAGAAGGCGTTTTAGTTTAGGCATAGGTCATCTCCTTGAAAGGCGCTCCTGGATTTCTGCTTGGACCTCGTCCCCGATCTGGTCGATCTGTTCAAGGACTTCCTCCAGCCGCTCCAGCGGGATTTCACCGCGTGTTCCACCGTCGGCCTCAAGCCGCTCATTGACAGCGCGGTTCACGATCTGGATGACCGCCGCGAAGTTGTTTACGCTTCGAAGCTCGGGATAGGCCAAGGCAATGTTGCGCCCATTGATCGAAGCGCCAATCGCGGTCACGACGCGATTAGCCAGGGTACGGGAGCGTTCGTTGAGCCTTCGGCGAGCTTCCTGGCGGCGGCGCTGGGGAGTTACCGGAATTTCACGGGGTTCCATGCCTTCGCGGGTTCGAGCCTGGATGAGACGCTGCCGGAGGTTGTCTCGTGATAGTCCGAGTGCTTCCGGATCAAGACCACGTCTCCGGAATTCCTCTATCAGGTCGTCGATAACGGCATCATCCATCGGGTCCAGATATGCCTGCTCGATGAAGTGACTGATAATTTCGTCCTGGACTACCATGTCCGGGGTGAGGCGTCTCCTCTGGCCCGGCTCATCCGCCGGGGGGCGCTCGTCGCCCGATTCAAGCCAGCCCTGGATGAGTTCCTGGTCCTCCTGATCGATCGCCTGAAATCATCCCAATGGCGGTCGATGTTCAGCCCCACATGAGATACCGCAATTCCTTTATTATTCTGGTGCTGTGGGTTGTTCTGGTGGATGACCCTCATGATCCTTCCGATGAACTGAACATAGGGAGATAGCGACCGAAACGGCTGGAATATCGCGGCCACGCTGAGGTTTGGGTGATCGAATCCCTCGCCGAGCATTCGGACTTGAACGATACAGTCGATGCGGCCTCGGCGCAGGTCCTGGAGCACGTCCTCGATCTGATCCGCCGGCATGTTACTGTGGATTTCCCTCGCCTGTAAGCCACGTTCCGTATAGAGAGATCGGACCTGGCGGGAATGATCGACAGAGCAGGCGACGGCTATCATCTGATGGAATGTCCCCGTCTGCCGGAGATGCTGCAGCCACTGAATGCTTGCGTCCACTATGGATCGGTTGCACTCCGGCGCGAGCGCCACACCACGGCTGAACCATTCCTCATCCCTCAGTTGAAGGACCTCTTCAAGGGTGTGCCGTCTGGAATCTCCGCGATAAGTGAAGGAGATCTCTTGGGGCGCGACGTTCACGGCGGTGATCTGCTTGATATACCCCCGGACCATGGCGGTCCGGAAGGGATAGGCGTAAACCAGCTCGCCGGCAATTTCACGGCCGTCACCACGAAACGGAGTGGCGGTTAGGCTGACGACCTTGGCGTTCGGGAACCTCTCGAAAACACGCTCCCAACTTCTGGCCACATTGTGGTGTCCCTCATCGACCAGGATCAGGTCGAAGAACCCATCGGGGAATGTCGGGAGCCACCGATCCGCCCGGCTGGCCAGCTGCTGGATGTTGGTGACCACAATATGCGAGTTCTCGCAGTCGTGGATGTTTGCATCCTGGCCGTCCAACACGGCCGTGAAAGGGCCATGACTCACGTCGGTTAACACGCGTGTGGAAGTCCAGAAGCATTCGCGCCCAGCGACGTCGAAGGCGGTGGAGATGCCACGGCGAATCTCAAGGTTCGGCGCGATCACGAGAACACGGCCTTGGGCAATCTCGAAGGGCAGCAGCGCCATGAGACCTGTCTTGCCGCAGCCAACAGGAATCTGGAGAATGGCGTGCTCAGAACTGTTCCGGAAATGCTGGCGCGTGCGAAACCATCCCTCGATCTGGGGATCGCGCAGGTCGGGATTACCCTGGATGAACGCCTGGGTGTCACTAAAGAAACGTGCTATTTCCTCATTTGTCATAAACTACTCCCTACGCGTGTCCTATTGGTTGTTTTGCGATGCTCTTCCCGCAGCATCACCAGATCGTCATCCAGGCCGTGGCGCAGGATGTTCAAGCGAGGAGAAAGGGATGCCACATGCTCGGCTGAGACATGAGCCAGACGAAATGGGAAAATGCTTGGGCTGTCGAGCAGGTCCTTGATGGCGGCGGAACCGTTCATACGCGCGTGCAAAGATGCCTCAACCAACCAGGCAATGAGCTTGGGATCTTGAATCGAGTACTGATTCCCTTGGGCATAAACGCCTTTGTCTTGGGTCTCGTTCAAGACACCCCAGTCGATGAATGAACGCAGAACTCGCCGAGCAGCCCGCGATGCAGTTTCACGCTCTCCATATTGTTCCTTGATGCGCCTCTGGACGTGTGCTGCCGCAGCCGTTCCCTGTAACCGCAAGAGCCTGCCGGTGTGCGCGGCGACCGCACCCCAGAAAGGATAGGTCGCCAGCGCCATGCCCCAGTGAACGGCGATGCGATCTTTCCGGGGCAGTCCTTGGAGTATCTTCAGGCCTTCATCCCGGAGAGCTTCAAGCCCACTTGGCACGGTGAGCCAGGTCTTCATCAGGATGGTGATAGCCTTTTCTCTATTGCCCCGAACGGCTTGGCCGCCAACTGAAACCTTGTCCTTCAGCATTTCCTGGAGTGAGTCCTTGACAGCGGTTTTGTCGTTCCCGGCCAATATCAAATTGGCTGTCTTTTCGAACCACTCAAGCCGGATACGTTGGCTGAAACCGATCTGGGCTTTCCGTCCGTTCATGTGTCCCTCCTTTCGATTTGAACAAGAGGGACGACGAGTTCTTCGAGAGAGACTCCACCATGAC
>JAGGRV010000441.1 GCA_021159445.1 Deltaproteobacteria bacterium
CGAAGAAGACGGCAAAAAAGACATTAATTTGTTCAAGTTATTTATTGTACGTTCCTTAGTATAAAGTCGGATTTTGTAGTCATTTAAAAATCCTCCGATTTATTATTCTTTCTTTTTTGCGCCTGCATTTTTTCGACTGTGCGGTTAAATTAACGATTTCTGTTTTCTAATTCCTGCAGACGCTTTCGATCTTTCATAATCAACTATGGCCCACAACATTTCTTGAATTTCTTGCCACTACCGCAGGGACAAGGTTCATTTCTGCCAACCTTTTTATTTTTCCTAACTGGTGGGGAATCTCCGAGAATATCTCCATCAACATAAAACCACTGCCCATCTTCCTTGACAAAATGGCTTATTTCGTGGAGCCGCCATATTTTTTTGTGTGAAAGGGATGTGGCTTTAAACTCAACAAGACCTTTATTGTCGGTTTCACCCCCTGCTTCCGTATTAACAATATGAAGACCATACCATTCAGGAATAGTTGCAGGATCAATATTTGCTGGTCTAGTTGATGAATGCCAAGTTTTAAGAAGATAATTTGTATTCCGCTCAACGTAAGCTGTGTATCTTGACCGCATCAGATCCTCTGCGGTAATTGCATTTTTATCCCCGGTCAGTAAAGACTCACAACAATTAGAATAAGGTTTGCCGGAATTACACGGACAAGGCCCTCTATCAGTCATGCGCTATCCTCATCAATTTCTTCTTCATGAAGTTCAGATAAAATCTCAGTTTGGAATTCCTCGTCATTTATAACCCTGTTGATTTACTCCGCTTGCATTTCGGGCGGCAGAGGCCCGAGCAGGTGGCCGATTCGCTGCTGATGCTCGATATCCACATCAAAATTACCCAGAAAAACAAATCCGCCATCTGTTGCTGTGCCTGCCAAGCCGTCTCGCCCCGCAGCCGAACTTCGATGCGGGAGCGGCCATCCTCGGCCTGATACAGCAGGAACTCTCCGCCCGATTCTCTGGGCGCAAGTTCATTCATCCCCTGGCCCTCCTTCCATGAAATCGAACAACGTTGGCTGGGGCGGGTTGCCCTTACCGGTTACGCCATAGAGAACCACGCATCCTGTTCCGTTCAGCATACCGCAAAGGATTTTGGCAGCAGTTATGCACTGACCCGTGGACTTTTTGAATTCAACGATCTCAGATTCGCGGTTCTGGATCAGTCTTTCAACGTCCTGTATCTGCATTGGATTTGCTCCGATAAAAAAACTTTACCCCTTACACCATACCCCTGAAACGCGCTGTTTTCATCTGTAATTCCTGCCTATTAAATGAGTTATTTACTTACTGATGCACGATCCCGAAATCCCCATGTTCTCGGTCAAAGCCGTTTTTCGGAACGTTAAGATAACCGTTTTCCAACAAGTGGAATCCGATAATGGTTCCGAAGCTCTTTTCAGATGTTTCAGACATAAGCAACCACCTTGTCAACGTATCGATAGCGTGCCGGGGGCTTCTTGTGACATGGCGCTACATTGGCAACTACCTGTAAATATATAGTTATCTTGCATATGGCAGGTTGCGGCCCGCCTTTGGATGACATAATTTTATGCCCAGAAGGGTACATAGCAGGCATCCCTCCGTGTTCCGCTGTGCAGCCGGATCAGGCCGACATCAATGGCGTCGCTGATAATCCGTGATGCCAGGGTATAGCTCGATTCCTTGATTCCCAAACGCTTACGCAGTGTCACATTCGCCATGCGCTTTCCTGGCCAGGCGGTCGAAGTCATTTAAATTCCGTGCGAAAAGAACGGCACCGACATTGGTAATCGCATGTCTGTCTCGGCCCTTGGGAACGATAACCTTCTCGGAAGTCAGCCGTTCAAGAATGGCCTCACGGTTTTCCGGTAGGGGCCGCTTCATCATCCGGAAATAGTTCGGATAATCGATCAGCGACAGAACATCGTCGGGCGTCGCGCTTTCCATGGCCAACCCCTTTTCAAAGGGCGTTCGTTCAAATACCCGCCACAACTCCCGTTCCTTTTCGGGATGAGCCTGAAGTTTCTTTTTGTAGCTGCCGATTCGGATGTAAGCCACACCCTTGAACAGGACCGGTCTGTTCGGGGCTGGCTGGACCTCGAAAAGCACCAGTGGTTTTCCATCCATCACACTGTTGTGCTTGAGCTCGACCCATTCCGTTTTACGGGTAAGGGACGTCAGTTCGCGTACGAGGGACAGGAATTGACTGTCATCCATTATGCCGCCTCCCAACCCAGATCAATAGATGGTGTGTTCCGAAATGCCTTGAAGTGCTTAAGGTCAATGGAATGGATACGTTTCACCTTACGCCTTGGCCTCCATAATGACTCCGAGGAAGTCGGGACTGTCGATGGCCATACGCATGAGTCGGTTACGGATTTCATGCTTGGGGTGATTTACCTGATCAAAGAATGAGTTCATCTGTGCCCAGCAGGTTTCGGCAATATCCGGTTCAGGCAGTGGCAACGCAACTGATGCGGCAGGGCATATAAGGTCAAGCTTATTCTCTGTCATATGTTCCGGGAAGTAGACGTCCAGAATGCACCCGTCGATGAGTTTTTCAAGAAAGGCGATGATGACGTCTGAACGGTCGTTCCTCTCTGAATTTGCCTTTGCGAATTGCACATAGCTGGTTAATCGAACAATAACTTCCTCCTGATTCTCTGAACACTGCGGTATTGGGAAATCCTTCAAATAGGCGGGTTTGTAGCGGTAATAACCGTTGGCGAGGACTGCCCCGGAGTTTTTCAGGTAGAACCACAGCACAGTGGAGTTGAGAAGGGCCATCCAGTACTCATAGCGTTCCCATACTTGTGGTTTCTTGATGTAGCCATACAGCGTGGTTGTGGTATAGAAGGTGCCTTCCCGGTCAAACGTAAAGTTCCCGCCCAAGGAGATGTCAGGTGCAAGTAGTTTGGGTTCAGACCCATGCCCAATCCCTTGCTTCCTTCCGAACTGATACCATTCTTCATTGTCAAAGCGGCCTCTTTCCCGAGAGCGCAGCACAGTCTCACACTCTTTCAGATACACCCACCCTTTCGGAAATCGTTTCTGAATACTCGCCGGTGACATAAGTTTCGGTTTGTTGCCTCCTTCCGGCACCTCATAAGGGAAGACAACCATATTCGACGACATCAGCTCTTCGTAGCGATGCACCTGATCCCCAAGAAGTAGCGGCTTGACCAATGCCCTCTCAATCTCGACTCTTGTCCCGAGTTCTGGCGAGAAAGCGTCCACAAGTTGTCCTGCTTCTTTGGCATCGCGAAGGAAGTAAACAGAATCTTTACTGCTCGCAATGCCCTGAAACATGATGTCAAAGACTTGGCCCAACCGACGCGGGATAGCCAAGAGTCTATTCATCACTTGGTTCGATTTCCCGGCTGTAAGTATCCACGGTTTCTCGGAGAGCCCGGAATACCCGATTTTAGTGAATTTGTCGTCGGAGAGGCCTCGAAGTTCATGATCAAGGTCAACGGTCTCCTCCTTTCGTGGATCGATTCGTACATAGCGGATAGCGCTGTTCGGATTGCGTGTCAACCAAAGCAGGGATGAGTATGTGCATGCTGTAAACACCTTATGTGCACCAAGTGAAATAAGGCGATACAGCAGATGGTCCGTTGCAACCTGCTTGCGCAGTCCCTTCCCGAAAGCGGCATGGACCCATTTGTCCGGCATGATATAGTTGAGAACGCCTGATGGCTTAATGAGCTCCAACCCACGCTGGACGAACACAACGTACAGATCAAAAGAGCCGGTCGCGGCATCATAGTTTGTCTGGTAGTAATCTGCTGCTACAGGATCCTTCTGACGGATTCCCTGTATTCGCATGTAAGGCGGGTTGCCTATCACGATGTCGAAACCCGCGTTGGCCTCGGGGAAGAAATAGCGCATATCGAAGAAACGCACGTGCTGATTGTGAAAAGCGAAGATATTGCGGTAACTTTTCCATAACAAAATCTCGCGCTCAGTCTGCTCAATTGCAGCCCTATTCTTATTGGAAATCGCCTTGCGGATTGCTTCACTGGCGTACGAATCACCGCGATGTCCCGCCAAAGAATTTTCGTTCTCGCAAATTTTTTCGTTAATCAGCGCCTCAATTCGAACGCGGAGTTTTCTTTTGACTGCGGGATCACGGATGAAGAAGTAGGATTCCGTGGCCTCAGCAAATTTTCCAAAAAAAGGGTCGCTCTCGGTAAGCCCCAGAAGGTTCTGCGCATAATTTTCGATACCGGGCGGTTTGACCAGCGTATCAGCCGCCACGAACTTGAAGTCGAGGTTCGGGAGTGCAGGAACACCCTTGTTCTTCCTCTTCTCATTGACCTCGAAATCGACAAGTAACGCGATGAAACAACGAAGCTTCGCGATCTGAACGGCGATGGGCTGGATGTCGATGCCGTAAATGCATCGTTGAATGAGGCCAAGCTTCCAGTTATGGTCAGAGGAACTGCGGTTGAGAAGTTCCCGCGTCTCTTCTCTCATTTCTGCAGGTGTTTCATCAATGATGCGCTGCTTCCATCGTTCATGTCCGTGGTCGAGTTTCTCGAGGACATAGACCAGCTTTTGCAGCATGCCCAAGGGGAATGCTCCCGACCCACAAGCGGGATCGAGTATCTTGATATCGTGGATCGCATCAACGAGGGTGAGTTTCTCAGATTCGGTGAATGGATGCTCTTTCTCGGTATAGCTGAAGAGAATATCAAGTCCGACATTGGCGTCTTCCTCAGACATGCTACGCTTTTCGGCCAATATCTGCTTCAAGTAAGTCTTGAGCGAGCTGTCAACCATGTAGTCCACAATGCTCCGAGGGGTATAGAAGGAGCCGGTTTCCTTACGCGCAGTATTCGCTGTATCTGGATTGTACTCCGCTAAAAGATTCTCGAAGATTCTCCCAAGTAGCTCGGGGTCAAGTGCGATTTCTTCCTCAATGGGTGTGTTTTCGGCAACCGTGAACTTGTAAGCATTGAGGATATGGAATAGCCCATCGACCTTTACTTCCGACTTCTTGGATGAATCGTAGGATTCGCTCAAGTCGACCTCGACTTCTCGTCCGAAGAATAAAATGTTGGGAACCATCGGTTGGTTTCCCACCACGTCCGAAAAGCCATCAACGCGAACTTCGTCCTTCTTGCGGGTGCCTGTATCAAGACATTCGAACAAGCCGCCGTTGAGAAATGGGATGTCTGCGAACAGTCGGCCTAGATCGTCTGAGTACTTGAAAAGGGCTTCATGGCGGAAAAACTCGTGCTTCATGTAGTGCTTGTTGACCCCGCGATATCTTCGGCCGTTGCGGAATTCACGCTGATCGAGGGGTACGCTGAGGGTTGGGAAGAAGAGATTCTGAAGGAATGCCAGGTAGTAGCTGCCATCAGTTTCCGAATCGGGATCGAACTGTTTGAGCACACGAGCCGGGGTCTTTGCGTCAAAAAGCTCATTATGAACGAGGCCTTTCTCGCGAGCAAACCAGCAGAACACGATACGTGTGAGCAGACGAATAAGCGCTGTCCTATTGCGGAGATCTTCATCGTCAATGCCCCCGTGCGGAAAACGTACCACTTGTGCGGCCCAGAAAAACCATTCCTGAATTCGGCGGTAGAACTTCTTGTTCAATTCGTTGGTGTCGAGCGTGGTACGCCATGCCTCGTGAAGCTGTTTGAAGTCTCGGCACTCGTGCTTCGACATCAGCGCCTGGAGTGAGAGGTCATGCAGAATTTCAATGTGTGCGCGGTGCGGGTCCTGATAGCGGATGTCCTTGATCAGCTTGACCTTTTCCAACACATCGCGGCTTTGATCCTTCTTGTGCAGCCGTCGGTCAATGATCGAGAACGTCAGAGCGCCGTTGTGCCGTATGAGCAGCATGGCGGACATATCGAACAGCAGATTAATCTCTCTCGTGATGTCTGCGAGCTGGGTGCGCGTGTAATGGTTCTTCTTCAGGTCGAGGGCGAAGAACAGATAGGACTGGTAGTTTCCGTGATCATAACCGGAATCAAAAAGCGTACCCTGCGCACCGGTATTGCGCACCTCGTCATCCGTAATCTGAAACAGGAATTCGACGGACTTCCAGCGGTCGAACAGGGCCTTGTCTTTGCGGAATTTCCGGTCACGTTTGTCGAACTCGGCAAGAAAGGCGTCCGGTGTATTGTCGAGATCAAGAGTCTTCTCACTTTGGTAATCCAGGCTGTTCAGCAGACCAATGGACGCGGTGCGCAGGTCGGAACCGGAGAAGGCCCGAAGCGCTGTTTCGATTTGTTGTTTCATGCTGGCCTTTCTTTGATCTGGCAGATCTGTCTGATCAAACTGATCCGACCGATTCTCACAAATCCCTCACTCCTTTGCAGTCAGGGTAGCTGGAACATCCGAGAAACTGTTTTCCGGCGTTTTTGCCGGTCTTCGCCATACGCAATACCATGGGCTTTCCGCACTGTGGGCAAGGAGGGAAACTCGATCTATCAGTCTGATCAGACCGATGCTTAAGCCGTTTTGAGGCGAGCTGTTCGCTATAGCCGCCTTCTTCAACAAACTGCTTTTCGAGCGCAGCGATCTGCTGGTCGAGCAGGTAGTTCGTCTGGTGAATCAGGCAGATCAGCGCATTGGCGCGAACAAAGGGGTCGTCATGTTCAAGCCACTTGGCATACAGCGCGGCTCGTTGCTGATCGGTCAGATCCGACCCATCCGACTGATGATCGCTTGCCACTCGCCGAACCGCCTGCGCTTGGGGATCGTCCTTGGCCCATTGTGACTGCCGACGGTGCCGGAGGAAATCCTCGTAGTCGAGCAACAACTCTTCAAGGCTGGCGCGGGCAACATTAACGAGGCGCAACTCGGTTTGGCTGGACGTAGCAGCAGCCCGGGAGCCTTCGGCGATATTTTGGCGCCCACTGCGGGCGGCCTGCACCATCTGATCGATCATACGAGAGTACCTATCGCAATACTTCTCACAAAACCAATAGGTAGCATCATAAATGAGCGTGGCGGACTGAAATGTGCGCAGTTCCCGATATCCACCGCTCTTTCTGAGTCTGCTCATAACCTGTCCCCCTTGATGACAAGCCAGGTGATGAGTTCGAAATCAGAGGCATCAGTGGCCTGCTCCTGCTTGTCGGGGATCACAAAATCCCGGCCGGACTGCAGCCCAGCAGCGGTCCGTTTTTGGAACGTGCGGACAATGGCATTGATAGCCTTGACCAGCAAATCGCTGTACTTGTCCATCTTCACGCCGTTTTCCGTCCCCCGGTCAAACAGGTCGCAGAGCGTCTGATACGGTGCGGCCCTCCAGACACTGAGCTTCTGGAACATGGAGAGGACATTCTTTGCCTGGGTAAAAGTGAAGCGGACAGTGCCATCATCACGGATATAGAGCAGGTAATACCGCCCCAACGGATTAACGTTGGAGGATCGTTTCTCCTGCGGTGGGTTCTTGTGCCGCAAACAGAATACCACACCGGGCTTTACGATCTTGTGCCAGTTCTTGTCAAACAATGTCACGCTCTTCATTCCGTCAAGCGTCGGTGTCACGGCATAGAGGCCCAGCGGGGCTTCCTCCAGTTGTTTGCGGTTGCCGGCCAGGAAATTCATGAGCTCAACCCGGAAATCATCGAGTGTGAATTCACTGAGTGAGACGTTGTCGTCCATCTCCTCCAGATCGATCACCTCGTCTCTGAGCCGGATGAGCTGCTTCTCACGATAGGTCAGTTCTTCAGCAACCAGAGCTTCGAGTTGGTCGGGATCGAGAAGGTTGTCCGCGCCGCTGGCAGCAAGATCCACCATCGCCATACGCGCTTCGACGCGGTCCTTGAGGTTGATATACTTATTCAGGTCGTCAGTGGGCCAGAAGTTGACGAGCTGAATCTGGCTGTTGGTGCTGCCAAGGCGGTCGATTCGGCCGAAACGCTGGATGATCCGCACCGGGTTCCAGTGAATGTCATAATTGATCAGGTAATCGCAGTCCTGAAGATTTTGGCCTTCAGAGATGCAATCGGTGGCGATGAGGATATCGATCTCGCCCTCCTGCGGCATGTTCGGCATCTTCTCGCGGAGCTTGGAGCGGGGTGAGAAGTTGGTCAGGATGGAGATAAAATCGGTCTGGTGGGCATAGCCGGCCTGCTTGAAGGTAGTGCGGTTGTCGCCGGTGCCGGTAACCAACGCGATGTGCAGGCCCATCTCCTCAAACACCCAGTCCTTCAGGTTTGCATAGAGGTATTGTGCTGTGTCGGAAAAGGCGGTGAAAACCAGCAGTTTTCGATTGTCGTCGTTAAGCGGGTGGTTGATTTTGTCCTGGATCAGACGCTTCAACTCCTGAAGCTTGGCATCTCGGTCCGCAGTGACGGCCGCAGCTTTTTCGTGGATAGCAATCAACTGTATGCGGTCCTTCTTGAGGTCTTTTTTCCATTCCTTGCGTTTCAGGTGCTCTAACCGGATCGGGAGCTTCTTGCCTACCATCAGACGTTCCAGCAGTTCCGCCTCCTCTTCCTCGCCCTGGTCCTTGAACAGATCGGGATTAGTGTATTCATCGAAGTTGCCTTCGAAATAGTCGATTTTCTCCAAGAGGTCGTCGATTTTCTTGATCGTACGGTCGATAGATACCTCGAAGCTGTGCACGGAGCTTTCGAGTCGCTTCAGGTAATTTGTACGCATCATGCCAATCAGATAGGACTCACGGCTTTTCTGGTCGCTGAAAAGAACCAGTTGCGCGCCGTCCTTGATGTAAAGGTTTACATAGGCGTCTTTCAGATAAGCTGACGGATTGAAAATGCTCAGTTTGTATTCGGAGATAGCCACATGCAGGTCATCGTAGGAAGGAAAGTATCCCTTGATATCCGTAGCCGGATACAGGGCTATCGGTTTGAGCCTTTTGGGAAAATCGCCCATACCCTTGGTCCCATAGTAGCTGATGATGTGGCGACGGGACCGTGCTATCGTGAGTTCGTCAAGCAGCTTGAAAAATGTGGAATCCAAGGCGTCGAGCAGGCGGCTGACCTTACGTTCAGGGTTCTTCTTCGGGTCCGCCCATTGGGTGAAGTGGGTCTGCGCATTCTTCATCGCCTGGGCAATGCTGTAGATGCCAAGCGACTCGTGGAAGGCCCGGTTCTGATCTTGTGTGATCAACAAAAACTGGTTGCGCAGGTCCTTGAGGCTGTTATTCACCGGGGTTGCCGAGAGCAGCAACACCTTGGTATCCACGCCCTTTTGCAGGACCTTATCCATCAGGAATTCGTAACGCGTAATCTTTCGAGTACCATCCCCCTGATCTTTGCCACGTGCGTTGTTGCGAAAATTGTGAGATTCATCAATAACCACGAGATCATAATTGCCCCAATTGTGAGTTTCGTAAGCATCCCGCCCCAAATCGGTATGAGCCAGCACAGTGAACGCAAACCGATCTCTGATGAGGGGATTGCGTGTATCGTTGTCGCGGTAGACCTTCCAGTTATGCTCCAGCTTTTTTGGGCAGAGAACGAGTACGCGACCGTTGAGAAGTTCAAAGTACTTGATGACCGCCAACGCCTCGAAAGTTTTCCCCAGGCCGACACTGTCTGCAATGATGCAACCATGATGCTTCAAGATCTTGTTGATTGCGCCCTTTACGCCGTCCTTTTGGAATTCATAAAGCATGTCCCACACGTCGGATTCGAAGAAGCCGGTCTTCTCGTCTAGGAGGCCTCCACGTTCCGCCTCCGACAAGTAATCCTCAAAGATGTGGAAGAGTGTCTTGAAGTAAATGAACTCCGGCGAGTGGTTCTCATATAGCTGTGCGAGATAGTCCAGGACATCCGTTTTGACATCCTCAACAAGTGTGTTGTCGTTCCATACTTCGTCAAACCAATTCTTCAGGTCTTTTCGATCTCTGGTGCTATCAACTTCCAGATTAAGCTCGATGTTGTTGCCCGTAGCGCCCAGGCCAAGGCCGCACACAGTAAAGTTCGAGCTTCCGATAATGGCTTCTTGAACGCCATTGTTGTCCATGTGGTACATCTTGCCGTGGAGGAAGCCCGGCTTGATAATCGATCTGACATCGACTTTACTCTTCAACCAATCTGAACATTCCTTAGCCACTCGTTTCTGCTCAAGGCGGTTGGATAGCAAAAGGGCGTCGTCCTCAATCCTGAAGGCCTTTTTCTCTGTTTTGTCAGGGTCAAGTGATTGAATGAATTGTGGTTCTCCGAACAGGAACCGAAGATGATTGATCTGGTCGAGTTGTTCCTTCAGGGTAGCATAGGCGTAAATCGTGAAATAAGCAGAGACGAATGAGAGATCTGAGCCTTGGAGAATCTTCTCTTTGAGAAAATCACCTATCGTTCCACGATGGTGGTTGTCCCGGATGCCGGATGTTTTTAAGCTGTATGAGGTGTCTGTGCTCATGGTCGTGTCTGTGCTTTCAGTTCCATTTCTTATCCTTCGACTATTTCTGCATAGACTTCAGTAAATGTTTTCCTGCATCGGTCAGCCGGTACTTCTGCGTCGGGCTTTTAGGCGAATCAGGCTGAGTCATCTCAATCAAATCCTGCTTCAGCGCAGACTGAAGATAGTTTTTTCCAAAGGATTTTCGGTCATGCAGTCCCAGCTTCTCCATCAAAAGGCCGCGATTAAGTTCTCCTTCTTTCAACACATTAAGCAACCGAATTACTTGGGGGGTGACTTGGGGGGTTACTTGAGTGGTTACTTGAGGGGTGACGGTTGAATCCTTTTCGTATA
>JAGGRV010000219.1 GCA_021159445.1 Deltaproteobacteria bacterium
GAATACAACAAAAAATCCTATTAATTTTTGTTCAACTTATTTATCTCCCGTTCCTAAGCAAGATTAAAGATACACTATAGAGAATAATCACATTCCATGCTGACATGGGATCTTCTTTGCCTTCAACGTGCTGATGGTCACAGTTGGCAGATTGAGTTTTCAGGTCCTTCAGGAGTTTTATGTAACAGTCACAGATAAGCTCCAACCGGCATGGATAAGCAGAGCGGTCGCAATGATGTGCGGTCTCTGCTTGCATGGCACCCTATTCAAATTGAAGAGCACGTTCCACATCTTGCCCAAATCCATCAACTTGTAATCTGAATTGCAATCCCGAATTTTTCCACCCGGAAGACCTCAATACCAGCTGACAGGTTCGCAGAAAAGGGGTAATCGTGCCAACACGATAACTTAATAACTATTTATTTTCCATTTATCGAGTTATACTTGGTTTTGGTGTTTTGAGGATTCTTAAACAGCTTCAGGAAAATAGGCATATAAAAAAGCCTGGCAAAAAATATGGGTAGAAAAATATCTATCGCGGCTTCTTCCATCCTCATAATAATCGCTGTCTTTGTCTTTTACCGGCTTTCACACCTTGGTGCATTCCTGAAGATCGGAAATTTAAACAATGCAAATTGTTCCGTCCTGGCCAACCTGCCGGGCCCTGAAGACCTGCAGATAGACCGCAAAAAAGAGATCTTATATTTTATAAGTTATGACCGTTGGGCACCGCGTGGCACTCATGTTCGTGGTGGAATATACAGCCTGGACCTAAAGGCCTCCCAGGCCGGCCCCAAACTGATATGTCCTGATAAGCCGGAAGATTTTCATCCCCATGGATTCAGCCTGTATCAGGACAATGAAGGGGACAATCTGCTCTTTGTAATCAACCATCGGCAGGATGGCAGGCAAACCATTGAAGTGTTTGCGATTCAGCCAAACGATCGGTTGCAACACCTTGAAACCATTGAGAGCAGGTTGGCCAAGTGGCCCAACGATCTGGTTGCTGTGGGGCCAAGACAGTTTTACCTGACGGATATTAACAGGCCTTATAATGGTATAGGACTAAAAATCGATGCCTTGCTTCAATTACGCAAAGGTCGCGTAGTCTATTATGACGGCTCGGACTTTCAAATTGTTGCTGAAGATCTGTCCTTCCCGAACGGTATCAATCTCAGTAACGACGGAAAATCCGTTTATGTATCAGAGACCCTGGCAGGAAATATAGATGTCTTTCAAAGAGACCGCACATCGGGCCGCTTGAATCTCCTGGAATCCCATTTTGTCCGCGTTGGCCTGGATAATATTACAGTTTTACAAGATGGGAGCCTGCTGGTTGCTGTTCAGCCCAATTTGATTGCCCTTGCAAGACATTTTAAGAATCCGCAGGCAACATCTCCCTCACAGGTCTTGAAAATCAGGATCAATGAAGAAGGATATGATTTTCAGGAAATTTACAGTAGTTCCGGTGCGCAATTGTCCGGAGCAAGCGTGGCCGCATTGTATAAAAACAGGCTTATTATTGGGAGTGCCAGCGAACCAAAAATACTGTCCTGTGAATTGGACTGCGCGGATATAAAATTAAAAGAATGGAAAGAAAAAGGCCGATTTGTTACCATCAAATCACATCAAATATTTTATGTTGTCGAAGGTGAAGGGCCGGAGTTATTATTGCTCCATGCTTACCCTACTGCATCATGGGGATGGCACCGGATGTGGCCCGAATTGACCGGGCATTTCAGGGTGGTGGCTCCGGATCTGTTGGGGTCGGGATTCTCGGACAAACCGCCGGATGGGGATTATTCCATCACTTATTTGACCGACGTTGTTGAGGAACTGCTAAGTAAGTTAAAAATCAAAGAAACACACGTCCTGGCCCATGCTTATGGAAGTCTGGTGGCTCAGGAGTTGCTCGCCCGCTTTAATGAGGGCAGCCCAAAAATCTGTCTTCGCTCCGTGTGTTTCATAGACGGCGGGATATTCCCGGAAACAGCCAAAACAACCCCAATGCAGAAGTTTCTTCTTACTTCCGCTGGGAAGGCCGTTGCCAGGAATTTTCCTACCCCGTATGTAATTTTTAAACGTAATTTTTCCAATACATTTGGCCCTGAAACACGACCGTCATCACAGGAAATGAAAGAATTCTGGGAGTTGCTTACCTATAATGACGGCCAACGGCGGGTTCCCGAGGTTATCCAGTACTTAAATGAGCGAACTCATAAAAGAGACCGATGGGTAAATGCGCTTCAAAAAACCACTGTGCCACTGTGTCTGATAAATAGTCCTTCAGATGAGCTGATCGGCGAGGCCACCAATAAACAATGGCGCAAATTATTACCAGATTCATTACTCATAGAGCTTGCTTCACCGGTAGGTCATTATCCGCCATTAGAGGACCCGGATATGGTACTTAAGGCATATTTTGATTATGTTGAAAAATATTTGTAAAAAGCCGTGCCGAAAGCTAATATCGTGTTTGAATAAATCTAAAGAAATAGGTCTGCAGTACTGTCATTACAGTTGATGTGTAACTATGAAAAATAGCACTGATAGGCGCATTTTTTTGCCGGCTCTCCTTTTTGCTTTTTTTGTTGCATTCAGTTCGTCGGTCTGGGCCGAGACCCCGCAAGCAGCAGAGGTGGGGCCTCAAGCCGGATCTTCTGCTATCTGGGAAAACGGCATCGGCAGCGGATTCCGCAAGGGCACCAGGGATTTAGGGTTTACATTGGGGCCGGGCTTGGGCCTGAAAATTTTCGGAAGTGATAAATCGCACGATCTGGCCCTTGCGTTCGGTCATTATGGTTGGATTTTAAGCGATCTGTTAGCTGAGGGCAATTGGTACCAAGGCAACTTCGAGGTCAGGAGCAATCTTTTCGCAGGGGGTCAGTTTGATCCCCATGGAAGATACGTGGTTGGAGGTTCAGTCGGTCCGCGATACAATTTTATCACCAACAGTCCATGGGTACCGTATATGGGTGGTGCCGTAGGGCTCTCAGCTACCGACATCCGCGAAGGCGACCTGAGTACGACATTTGAATTCAATATCCAGATAGGATTCGGTACGCATTATTTTTTCCGCGATGACGTATCCATGACCATGGAGGTGCGTGGACTCCACCTGTCTAATGCCCATATTGAACATCCGAACCACGGCGCAAACACGGTCATGTTTTTGATCGGGACGAGTTGGTTTTTTTAATTTCCTCGTGTCTAGAAGACGCTGTGTCTGAGTGAACTTCACTGCTGAAATAATTGTGGGATGAAAGCGACAAAGATCTTCCGAAACAAAAGGGACCGTCAGCCCCAGCCGGACATCTCACTGAATAAAACAGAAGGGATCAATACGGTATTATGGAAAAACCGGATGGAATAGACTGATTCGGGTTGACTATCACGGGGCAAAGGAGGTCCCAACAGGCACTTGTCATAGCATTCTAAAGGCATCAGGAGTAAAAGCAAAAATCGCAGGTTAAATAAGGAACGGGAGATAAATAAGTTGAACAAAAATTAATAGGATTTTTTGTTGTATTCAAGGCGCGAGGAGCGAGCATAACGGGTTATGTGATCGACGAGCAACGAAGAAGACGGCAAAAAAGACATTAATTTGTTCAAGTTATTTATTGTACGTTCCTTACAGGGTTCCAGGCATGCTGGATAAGGTAGGGGCTCTTCTCGTCAATTACACGGTTTGAAGCCCCTTTTTGTCTTGTATCAGCCAGGCACGTGTGACCTCCTCGAACAAAAAAGTCACAAATAATCCGGTTGCTACAGGACAAACCTAATTCTAAATCTCATCATCTAGAACACATTGCTTAAAACTAAATTGAGCGATTAGCCTTTAGCGGTTAGCTATTAGTTTAATGATTATCGGTCTGCCGCCCTGACAAGTCGGTCTGTCGCCCTGACAAGCAGGATGTTTTGCTATTACAAACTTTCACCCGTTGGGTGTTATTTCTAATTAACGTAATGCCTTGATTTTTCAAAGCTAACCGAAGTATCTTTCTGTACGTAGGTGCCGGACCTCTCGGTTTCCCCTGCATCTACCCCAGCCAGGATCATCCGATCCTTATCGGCTTCAGACAAGGCATCCAGATCCTCCACATAGCTATAGGAAACAGGTCCCGACCCGTATGCATCAAGGTCTATGTCCGGCCCGAGTTTTGCTGTCTTATCACTGGCACGCAAGGCCATTTCATCTAAGCCGCGCATCTTACACACTCCTCGTATCCGACCTTGCTGATACACCTGAAAATTTCCCGGGGATGGGTCGTGCAGGTCAATACACCCTCGAAGAGTACCTGTCCCTTGTCCGCGGTGACATAATCCAATATGAACCCGGTATGCGTAATAATCAGGCCCATTTTGATCCGTTCTCTGCGTCGCTCCTTCTGTGTCTTTTCTAAGTCCACCTTAAAGTCTCGTTGAAGCAGTTCACTGATTATGTTTCCTATGAGTGAGATATTCTCCAAATCCACACCAGACTCAGGTTCATCAAAGAGAAATAGATCCGCATCCTGGGCCATCAACTGCAAAAGCTCCGAGCGCTTGATCTCACCGCCTGAGAAGCCTTTGTTGACGTCACGCTTCAGAAACTCAGAAAAATTCACCTTTTTCGCCATGGCCTCCACATCAACCTCTTCTTTTGCACAAATTTTAATCATTTGCCTTGTCTTCACTCCATGAATGGTGGGCGGCCGCTGGTAAGACATGCCGATGCCGAGCCGCGCCCGCTCATTAACTGACATATGGGTGATGTCTTCTCCTTTAAAGAGAATTTTTCCGCCAGTGACTCTGTACTGTGGGTAGCCCATAATAGTCATGCAGGTCCTCGATCTGTAGCATCTCTTCTCTCCTCTGAACCCGTGAACGCTTACGATATTTATTTTTGCAACCAGTCCTCTAGTTCTGCTCCTTGATATTCTTCCTGTTGGACTGTGAGGTCCAGGTTGATGACAAGGCCTGAGTGCTTCCTGACTTCGGTGTCTTCCCTTAACTTCAGATGGCGCTCACGGGCTGTACTGACGTCCTCCAATGCCCTCTTCAGAGCCAGCCCAATGGCATTGCTCCTGTCTATCTCGCCAGGTTTTAATTTTGGGGCAATACCATCTTCTGCAATATCTTCAGCAAAGTGCGCAAGGTGTTTCATCTTTTCCATGGCCTGATCCATGATCTTCCAGCCCATGATTTCATCTTTTTGGAAGACCCAGGAAGTGCGGAGATGTTGCAGCATCTCCGTATACTTGCTCGTGACCTCTGCCTGCAACCTATCCAGCAGCTCCTCGGGCAATTCACTCTCTCCCCCAGGAAGGCCTGCTGCCTCCTCAGGGCTCAATTTGTCCAGTTTCCTTTGAAATTTTCTGGCGTGGATGGCCGATTCCCATGCCTCTCTCTCAAGTACCCGCCTGATATGGGGATCATCCACCTTTTCCGCTTCTCCGCCATAATGGGGGATCAACTTCTCCTCATACTCAATGTAAGATCTGAGTATTGTTGCCCGGCTGGTTGGATCATAGGGATAGGGAGCCGGTGTGAAATTGGGCTCGCCTCCCAGTTTGCCTATTATCATCCCCAGCCAATGAAAATGCCACATCTCCTCCCTGGAGGTGGAAACCAGGCTCGCACCCAGAGGCGTATCTTCTCCTTCCATATAGCCGTGAACTAGATAGCGTATGATGGCCGCATGCTCATCGGCAAGATCCCTGTTCAATCTGTCAATTAAAGCCTTTTTCTCCATGGGTAATTTCTCCTTACGGTTTTGTTCTGCCTTTATCAATCAACCTTATAAAATGCTTGCGATTTGGCACCGCACACAGGGCACCTGTTTGGTGGTTCATTTTCGCAAGTGTAGCCGCATACTGCACACACATAGTAATCAGTTTCTTTAAGTGCCTCCAGCTTATCCAAGGCCTTCCGGTAAAGGTCCGCATGGACCTTTTCAACCTGGTTGGCATACGAAAAGGTAAGCTCTGCTGCCTTGTTGCCTTCTTCCTTTGCTGCATCGATCATGGCCGGATACATATTGGTAAACTCATGGGTCTCGCCCTCAATGGCCTGCTTGAGATTTTCAGCCGTACTCTTTACCTGGCCAAGGACACGCAGGTGACCAAGGGCATGCACGGTCTCTGCTTCAGCCACTGCCCTGAAGAGCTTGGCCACTTGGGGATAACCCTCTTTTCCTGCCCGCTTGGCAAAGGCAAGGTATCTCCGATTCGCCTGGGACTCCCCGGCAAAAGCTTCCAGTAAATTTTGTTCAGTCTTAGTCATATCATTCTCCCTTTCTCAATAGGCTAATGAAAAAGAATATCCGTTTTCTGGTGAACCCTGAACCTCTTAACCCGTGAACGGTTACCTTTTGCCCAACCCTAAAAGGGTATGGCCGGAAAATAATAACCTTGTGCTTCATATCTAATGGGCGTATAATTCTTTTTCCAACCATGCCTTGATTTCGTCGCTTATGGTCCAGACATCCTTGATGCCACCAGCCGATTCCAGAAAGTGATTCCTCAACTCGTCCGGCATATCGATTGTAGCCAGCTCAACAGCCTCTTCTGAGTTGCGCCGGATGAAAAAAAACTTCGGGGGATCCTCCCAGGTGTTTACTACAAAATAATGAGATACGTCGTCTTTTGATTTTATCAGGCTTTTGCCGTTAGTCCAGCCATTTCCCCATTCCAGGTACAAGGTAACCGCCTCTTCAGGTGTCATGTCCCAATTGATCACGCTGGTGATTTCCTTGTTTTTCCGAATTTCATCTAGTCCCATCATGGCAATTTACCTCCTTTTGACATTTGACGAGATCAATCGTCCTCTTAATGGCTTCATCACATCGTTTCATTCCTAAATTTCTTTGTAAGGAAATCTTTTTTAAACGTTTATAATCCTGAATATCAAGATCTGTACCAAGATCAGACCGGGCAGGCAAAAAGGCCTGAAATATCTTTGATATTAGGTAATTACTAACAATGAGGCCATCAATACACCGGCCTCATGACCATATGAGGATTCGAATATGAGACAATAGTGTCTCAATACAGAAAAAAACGAATAATATATTGATATTACAGCAGATATTTTAAACCAGGACCGAGTTGAGAAACTGAGTGGAGGACGGGAAGAATTTTTGGTGAGGTCAAGATTGGGTGAAATATGCTGACCAACTTGAAATCTTTACAGAGTTTTTGGGAAGACGTCGCAGTGTCTCATATTTGGTCTTGATACATAACTGTATCATGAGACAAGCTGGAAATCGATTAAAGATGGCCTGAAGATGAGATACAAAACCAAGGATTTATTCCTTTACGGGTCCTAAAACCCGATTAGGGCATAATCGAGTATAAGAATTTGCCTAAGCTGGGTTAAGAAAAATGGGTGAATTTCGGAAGAGTTCTATTTTGAGACGTGTTATGTTAATATTATATTAAAAGTGCTTAACTATAAGGAGGTCGCCGTGTCTGGATTGACTCTATGGACGAACAAGGAGATCAGCAAGCTAAAACGGGACATAGACGGTCTTTACGACAGGATGTGTCGTGATTTCGGTATAAGTCAATTAATGGATTCGCTCAGAGAAGGACCCTTGGTGAATATCACTGAAACAAAGGATAGCTTTGTGGTCAAGGCGGATCTTCCGGACCTGGATCCCGAGGATTTGAATGTCTCTGTCACTGATGATCTGTTGATTATCAAGGGAGAAAAAAGAGAGAAAATATCCTACAAAACAGATGGCATTAAGCACATTGGGTCTTTCTCAAGTAGGGTCAGGCTGCCTTCTAGAGTTAAGATTGGAAATGTCCGTGCAAGCTACAAAGAAGGAGTTTTAGAGATCGTTCTGCCTAAATACAGAGCCTCTGCTTCTTTGTCTGTGAAAATTCTTAAGAAATAGAATGGCTTGAAACTTGAAATTGGAAAATAGAAATTTGGGAAAGATGAAACGAGTCTACGAGTTGGATGTTTACAAATTGGCAGAAGAGTTATCAGAACAAAAGCATGAAAGCCAAATTTCCAATTTCTAATTTCTAATTTCAACGTTTTCTTTTATTAGAGGAACAGCCTTTCAGGAGGACATAAATGGCTAAGAAAAAAACCTCAGAAGTCTCTTTGGAAGATCTCAGATGGAGCCTTGATCCAGGCACTCTGGCATTTGAGACAACTGAGGACCTGAAACCACTTAAAGGAATTATTGGCCAGAAAAGGGGTATTGATGCCCTGCAATTTGGTATGGGAATGGATAGGCCTGGTTACAATATATTTGTCACCGGGCAACCGCGCTCAGGCAGAATGGCAGCGGTAAAAAAGGTCCTCAAGGAGACCTCTCAAAAGAAAAAGGTGCCTAATGACCTGTGCTATGTAAATAATTTCAAAAATCCTGAGGTGCCCATACTCCTCAGTCAAAGGCCCGGCCTGGGTAAGGAACTCAGAAAGGATGTGCACGGACTGGTGAATACCTTAAAGACAGAGGTGCCCAGGCTTTTCGAAAGCCCGGATTATATCAGCCGCAAAAAAGGGATTATGGAGACCTATGAAAAAAAGACCAGGAATTTTTTCACGGGCCTGGAAAAAAAGGTGAAAGAAGCAGGATTCGCCCTTGTCAATCTCCAGTCCGACCAACAGATAAGGCCTGAGCTTATGCCTATCGTTGACGGAAAGCCAATACCCATTCTCGAACTTGAGCAAAAGGTGGACAAGGGGAGGTTCCCCAGGAAAGAGTTTGAAGAGATCAGAAAAAAGTATGATGAACTGAGGCAGGAGGTCGACCAAATATTTCTTGAAGTCAGGGGACTGCAAAAAGAGATTGAGGAAAAGGGAAGGAAGATTGACAGGCTGATGTTCAAGGACTTGGTGTCCAAGCAAATCGGCTCGTTCGCTGAAAAGTACAAAGATAAATCCGTACAGCAGTATCTTCAGGCCATGATTGAGGATATGTCTGAGAACCTGCATTTTTTTCTGACCCAGGATCAGCAGAGAAAGCCGGGCATGTCCATGTTCCCTGCAGGCGATCCATTCGCGTCTTACGAGGTTAATTTGCTGACGGATAATTCCGGGCAAAAAGGACCTCCGGTCATTATCGAATCCTACCCCACGTATCGCAATTTGTTCGGGAGTATCGAACGTATAGTGGACCGCAGCGGCATTTGGAGGACGGATTTCAGTAAAATCAAGGCAGGTTCTTTTATTAAGGCCAGCGGAGGATATTTAGTGTTCAATCTCATGGACGCCATAATGGAACCGGGAGTTTGGCCTGCGCTTAAACGTGCACTAAAGACCAAAAAAATGGAAATCCAGACCTATGATCCCTTTTATCTGTTCACAACCTCAGGTCTGAAACCCGAGCCCATTGAGATGGACACCAAAGTAATCCTTTTGGCAGAGCCCTATCTGTATCAATTGCTCCATGCCTATGATCATGACCTCAAAGAAATCTTCAAGGTCCGGGCTGATTTTGAAACAAGCATGGACAAGACAGATGATACGATCAGTAAATTTGCCGAGTTTATCAGGATGAAGACTGAGGATGAAAAACTCAAGCCCTTTGACAAGACAGCAGTAGCTGCTTTGATAGAGGAGTCCGTACGCATGTCCGGCTGGCAGGAAAAGATCTCCACCAGCTTTCCGCAGATTGCGGATCTTATCCGGGAGGCCGACTATTGGGCGGCCCAAGACGGTCAGGCTAAAATCCAGGACAAACACGTGGATAAGGCCATCGAGACCAGGGTTTATCGTTCGAACATGATTGAAGGACGCCTGCAGGAGATGATTGATCGCGGCACCCTCATGATTGACGTGGATGGTGAGGTAGCGGGTCAAGTCAACGGCCTGGCTGTTTATAACCTTGGCGACTATATGTTCGGAAAGCCGTCCAGGATTACTGCATCCACTTCCATGGGCCGGGAAGGTATAATTAATATTGAGCGCGAAGCAGATATGTCCGGCAACATCCACAACAAGGGCGTCTTGGTCTTGAGCGGGTATATGCGAAAAAAATATGCCCAAAATAAGCCCCTATCTGTGAGCGCAAGTATTGCCTTTGAACAGTCTTACAGCGGAGTGGAAGGCGACAGTGCTTCTTCCACAGAGATCTATGCATTGCTCTCCAGTTTATCCAGTGTTCCCATACGGCAGTATATTGCAGTGACAGGCTCTGTTAACCAGAACGGCGAGGTCCAGGCTATCGGCGGGGTCAACCAGAAGATCGAAGGCTTTTACCACTGCTGTCTGGCAACCAAACTTACCGGAAAACAGGGAGTGATAATTCCGGAGAGCAATGTCAAGGACCTTATGCTGCGAAAAGATGTGCTCCAGGCCGTAAAAGAAGGGAAATTCCACATCTATGCTGTCAGGACCATTGATGAGGGAATCGAGATCTTGACTGGAAAGAAGGCCGGAGCAAGAAAGGCTGACGGAACTTATCCCAGAGGGACCATCAATGCCCTTGTGGATGCAAAATTGAAAGAACTTGCCGAAGGATTGAAGGCCTTTAGCAATGAAGACAAGAAAGGGCGGACTACCAGATCCAAAAAGAAAGACTAAGAAAGCAGATGTGGGCTCACACGCATACCGCGGATCATCTTAATTAAGGAACGGGAGATAAATAAGTTGGACAAAAATTAACAGGATTTTTTGTTGTATTCAAGGCGCGAGGAGCGAGTATAACGGGTT